>JBEGPL010000336.1:0-2603 GCA_041181445.1 Pseudomonadota bacterium | reverse complement strand
GACGGTGATAATTATGAAGAGATCCGCTATGAAGGCTATGGCCCGGGCGGGGTCGCGATCATTGTCGAGGCGCTGACCGACAACCGCAACCGAACTGCCACCAACGTCCGCACCGCCTTTGCCAAAAATGGCGGCAATCTGGGCGCGAGCGGCGCGGTCAGCCATGGGTTCGAACGGCTCGGGCTGATCGAATATGGCGCCAAGGCGGGCGACGAGGACAAGGTGATCGAAGCCGCGATCGAGGCCGGCGCCGACGATGTCGAAAGCGACGAGGATGGCCACGCCATCTGGACCGCGGTCGAAAATCTGCACCCGGTCGCGCGCGAACTCGAAAAGGCGCTGGGCGAGGCCGACGGGGTCAAACTTGGCTGGAAACCCAGCTTGAAGGCCGAAGTCGGCGAGAGCGATGCGGCAACGCTGCTCAAACTGATCGACACGCTCGACGACGACGACGATGTCCAGACCGTGTGGGGCAATTATGACATCCCCGACGCGGTGATGGAGAAATTGGGGTGATTTTTCTCAAAGCCCCTCCCCTTCAGGGGAGGGGTTGGGGTGGGGCCTGTCGATGAAGCGCTACGGCAAAACCGCAAGATTGGATGTTGGAATCTGGTTCAATAAGGACACGGGGCGAATTCATATTGCCGCTAAAGATCACTTCATTTCGACTGTAAGCAACGACCCGCGATCAAAACGCTACCATCCTAATTTATACAAGAAACGCTCGGCGGCGTTGCGCAATGCCGACAAGCCCCACCCCAACCCCTCCCCTGAAGGGGAGGGGCTTAACATATGATCATCCTCGGCCTTGATCCCGGGCTCGGCACCACCGGTTGGGGCGTCATCCGCTCTGAAGGATCGCGGCTGACGCATGTCGCCAATGGCCAGCTCAAGACCGACGCCCAGGCCGCGCTCGCCGACCGGCTGGCGCACCTCGACACGATGCTGGCGGCGATCATCGCCGACCATGCGCCGGAAACGGCGGCGGTCGAGGAAGTGTTCGTCAACGACAATCCGCAATCGACGCTGAAACTGGCGCACGCGCGCGGCGTCATCCTGCTCGGCTGCGCGCGCGGCGGGCTGAACGTCGCCGAATATGCGCCGCGGCTGGTCAAGAAAGCCATCGTCGGCACCGGCACCGCCGCCAAGGATCAGGTGCAGGCGATGCTCCGCATCCTGCTCCCCGGTGTCACCCCCGCCGGGCCCGACGCCGCCGATGCACTGGCGGTGGCGATCACCCACGCGCATCATGGCGGGCGATCATAGTTTTTGTTCCCTTTTCATTCCGCCCGCGCTAGTCAGGCGCGATGATCGCAAAACTCACCGGACGGCTCGACAGCAGCGGCGCAGGCTCCGCCATCATCGACGTCGGCGGCGTCGGCTATCTGGTCGAGGCGTCGGCGCGGACATTGGACGCTTTGGGCGCAGTCGGATCAGAGGTCACCATCCACACCGAAATGCTGGTCGGCGAAGATTTTCTGCGGCTGCTCGGCTTTGCCCGGGCAGAAGAACGCGATTGGTTCCGCCTGCTCGTCAGCGTGCAGGGCGTCGGCGCGAAAATGGCGCTGGCGATCCTCTCCGCGCTCGAAATCAGCGAATTGCAACGCGCGCTGGCCAGCGGCGACGCGGCGATGGTCGCGCGCGCCAACGGCGTCGGCCCGAAACTGGCGCAGCGGATCGTCAACGAGCTGAAGGACAAGGCGGGGCTGTGGGCGGGCGCGCTGGGCGGCATCGCTGGGGGCAGCGCAAGCCTGCCCGCGGGGAGCGGCCCGCTCGCCGACGCGCTGTCGGCGCTCACGTCGCTGGGCTTCAAACCCGGCGAAGCGAGCGCGGCGGTGTCGGCGGCGTATGCCGAACTCGGCGCAGGCGCGACGCTGGACGCGCTGGTGCGGCTGGCGCTGAAGAAGGCGGCGAAGTAAGATGGGCGACGAAAGGATCACGCCATGCAGGTAACAGCAGTGCTCACCCCGGCACTCGAAGGGGGCTTTGTCGCCTATAATCCCGAAACCGGGACGACGAGCGAAGGCGACACGATTGAGGAGGCGCTGGCCAATCTGCGCGAAGCCGTGTCGCTGTATCTGGAGGAATTTCCGATGACGTTCGGCGGCGCGCCGCTGGTGACAACATTCGACATCGAAGCCCGCGCGGCGTGAATGCCCAAATTGCCGGTTCTTTCGGGTGCGGACGTCGTCAAGATGCTCGAACGGCTGGGCTTTGAACAGGTCCGCCAGCGCGGCAGCCATGTCGTCATGCGGCGCGGCGGCGCGGGCACCGTGGTGCCGCTGCACAAGGAACTGAAGACCGGGACGCTGGCAGGAATTATCCGGCAGGCGGGGCTGACGCAGGATGAGTTTCTGGGGGCGGGGTTGTGATGCACGACACCGCTCCCCTCCCCCTCGTCACCCTGAACTTGTTTCAGGGCCCATGGCCCATGGCTGACGGACGTGCGTGATGCGTTTCAGCCCTGCACCTATATGCTGGCCAATTATCGCGGCGGCGCGATTTACATCGGCGTCACGTCAAATCTGGTCCAGCGTATGGCGCAGCATCGACAAGGGGTGACGGGCGGTTTTGCGGCCGAGTATCGCACTTATCGCCTTGTC
>JBEGPL010000335.1:0-3439 GCA_041181445.1 Pseudomonadota bacterium | reverse complement strand
CGCCATTGCCGTCGTTTTGGTCGTTGTTCGCCCCTGAATCACACTTCGCTTGATTGACAGCGCGGGCCGACAGGCGTAAGCGCGCCGCAGCAACCCTTGGAGTGGGGTCCGCGCAAAATATTGTGCGGCCCGGCGCTTTTCCCCAAAGTCGCTTTGCCCAAGACCGCTGTTGCTTTTCCCTTTTTCCAACCGGAATTCCCCATGCATCTTAAAGAACTCAAAAAGAAATCCCCCGCACAGCTGGTCGAAATGGCCGAAGAGCTGGGGGTCGAGGGCGCGTCGACCATGCGCAAACAGGATCTGATGTTTTCGATCCTCAAAGAACTCGCCGAAGAGGGCGAGGAAATCACCGGATCGGGCACGATCGAGGTTCTGCCCGACAGTTTCGGCTTCCTGCGTTCGCCCGAATCCAACTATCTTGCCGGTCCCGACGATATTTATGTCTCGCCCAATCAGGTCCGCAAACATGGCCTGCGCACCGGCGATACGGTTGAAGGCGAGATTCGCGCACCCAAGGATGGCGAACGCTATTTTGCGCTGACCAAGCTGGTCAGTGTCAATTTCGACGACCCCGACGCCGTGCGCCACCGCGTCAACTTCGACAATCTGACGCCGCTCTATCCGAACAGCAAATTGCGGCTCGACTCGCTTGATCCGACGCAAAAGGACAAATCGGCACGGGTGATCGACCTGGTCAGCCCGCAGGGCAAGGGCCAGCGCGCGTTGATCGTCGCGCCGCCGCGCACCGGCAAGACCGTGCTGCTGCAAAATATTGCGCGCGCGATTACCGAAAACCACCCCGAGGTTTACCTCATCGTGCTGCTCGTTGACGAACGGCCCGAAGAAGTCACCGACATGCAGCGCAGCGTCAACGGCGAGGTTGTGTCGTCGACCTTTGACGAACCCGCGACGCGCCATGTCCAGGTCGCCGAAATGGTGATTGAAAAGGCGAAGCGGCTGGTTGAGCACAAAAAGGATGTCGTCATCCTGCTCGATTCGATCACACGTCTGGGCCGCGCCTATAACACCGTCGTCCCAAGTTCGGGCAAGGTGCTGACCGGCGGCGTCGACGCCAACGCGCTGCAACGCCCCAAGCGTTTCTTTGGCGCGGCGCGCAACATTGAAGAAGGCGGGTCGCTGTCGATCATTGCGACCGCGCTGATCGACACCGGCAGCCGCATGGACGAAGTCATCTTTGAAGAGTTCAAGGGCACCGGCAACAGCGAAATCGTGCTCGACCGCAAGGTCGCTGACAAGCGCATCTTCCCGTCGCTCGACGTCGGAAAATCGGGCACGCGCAAGGAAGAATTGCTGGTCGAAAAAGACAAATTGTCGAAAATGTGGGTGCTGCGCCGCATCCTGATGCAGATGGGCACCATCGACGCGATGGAATTCCTGCTCGACAAGATGAAGGATTCGAAGACCAACGAAGATTTCTTTGACAGCATGAATCAATAGGGCGCTTCGCATGGTGCTGGATTTTGCCGACGTCTTCACCGCCGCCGGGATGACGACATTGCTTGAAGTCATCCTGATCGACCTGACGATGGCGGGCGACAATGTTGTCATCATTGGCACCATCGCGTCGGGCCTGCCGGCCAAGGACCGACAGCGCGTGATCATGGTCGGCGTCGGCATGGCGCTGATTTTCCTGATCAGTTTTGCGCTGATGGCGACCTGGCTGCTGTCGATCACCGGACTGGTGCTCGCGGGCGGCCTGTTGTTGCTCTGGGTCGCCTATAATATGTACCGCGAGCTCAGGCCGGTGAAGATTATCGTCGCCGACGATCCCGACACGCCCGAGGTGGAGGGGCCGCCGCAAACCAAAAGCTTTATGCAGGCGGCGATTGCCGTCACGCTCGCGGACCTGTCGATGAGCCTCGACAATGTACTCGCGGTTGCATCGGCGGCGCGCGAGCATCCGACGGTGCTGTTTTTCGGGCTGGCCCTGTCGGTGACGTTGATGGGCTTAGCCGCCAATTTGGTGGCAAAGCTGGTGCAGCGTTATCACTGGATTGCGTGGATTGGGCTTGCCATCATCCTCTATGTTGCGCTCAACATGGTTTGGGAGGGCTGGCATCAGGTCGCCCCGATAATGGGAGTTTAGGCGCGTGGATTTGGGCTCAATCTGGCAAGCGATTGCGCATGATTTCGCCAATATCGGCGAACCGGCGGCCTTGTCTGCCTTCATTCAGGTTTTGCTGATCGATCTGGTGCTGGCGGGCGACAATGCCATTGTCGTCGGCGCGCTCGCGGCGGGACTGCCACCCGAACAGCGGCGCCGCGTGATCATGATCGGCGTTGGCGCCGCATTGGTGCTCCGCGTCGGATTCGCGCTGGTGGTCCAGCAATTGCTCGGCATTGTCGGGCTCGTGCTGGCGGGCGGGATATTGCTGCTGTGGGTCGCGTGGCGCATGTACCGCGACATCAAGGGGCATGGCGGGTCCGAATCGCCGGGCTCGCCCGAGGTCGCGGGCGACGAACATTCGGGTGTCGCCCCGGCCAAAAGCTTTGCCTCGGCCGCGTGGGGCGTCGCCATTGCCGACGTGTCGATGAGCCTCGACAATGTGCTCGCGGTTGCGGGCGCGGCGCGCGAGCACCCCGGAATCCTGATCGTCGGGCTGATCTTCGCCGTCGCGATGATGGGCGTCGCCGCCAATATCATCGCCAAATATATCGAACGCTATAAATGGATCGCGTGGATCGGGTTGGTCGTGATCGTCTATGTCGCGGGCAAGATGATCTGGGACGGCTGGTCCGACGTCCACCCGCATTTCATGGAATTACTGGGCTGGTAGCGGGGTTGTGGCGCCGCTCCACATGTCCCGCGTTGCCTTTGGATGCAGCGATCTGCCCATGTTGGCGGCGCGGATTGCCGAGCGCGCGGTGGGCGGCGAGGTTCGCCTGACCACGCGCAACCGGCCCAAACAGGCCGACGCGCTGATCGGCGGGCGGCTGTATTTCATCATCCGCCACGCCATGGTCGCGTGCGTCGAAATCCTGCGCTTTGAAGACAGCGAAGACGGCCGCGTCGATATCGTCTGTGCCGACGCGCTGATGCGTGTCGCGGCGACGCCGAAACGCGCGCATCAGGGCTGGCGCTATCTGAAGTCCGAAGACGCGCCGCGCTTGCTGGGTAATGACGAGGTGGACGACGCCCTGCCCCCCGACCTCGCCCGCGCGCTGGGCGATTTGTCGCTGCTTTAGCTTGAGGGGTTGGGGTGTGTCTGCCGCATGCGACAATGTCATTCCTGTCCAAGCAGTCCCGCCGCATCCGTGCCATCCAGCGCCAGCTTTGGCGTAGCACTCTTGAGCCGTTTTTCGACGGTTTTGATATGGACGTCGGGTTGAATATTTTCTGGAAGCGTCCCGCCAATGTTTTCAATCGCCGACCGGACTTCCTTGCCGACGCTTTCATGGGCACGAATGGCCTGTTGCT
>JBEGPL010000334.1:0-7125 GCA_041181445.1 Pseudomonadota bacterium | reverse complement strand
AATATCCTCGATTCGGTCGCGCTGGACAGTGCCGAGGCGCTGCGTGAGGCGATCCGCGCGCGCCGCGCCGGGGTGGCGCCCACCGCCGCCGCCTTGGCCGCAGATGCCGCCGCAGCGCATGACGCGCCCGTCGCCGATCCCCTGTTGTTCACCATGGCGCCGGGCCGCGTGATTCTGGCCGGACTCTTCAACTTCTCGCTCGCCGCGCTCGCCATCTTTGCCGGCGCAGCACAACAGTTCGACGATTTCCTGCCATTTGACCTGTACGACATCGACGCGTGGATGCGCGGGGCCGAGGGTTTGGGGGTCGACCAATGGTTGTTGGCGCACCGCTGGCTGGCGGTCGTTGGCACCGTGCTGATGTTGCTCGCCGCCGGTTTTGCGACCGGCGTCGTCCGCAGCGTGCTGCGCGACTGGGATTTCCGGTTGATGCGCACGCCCACCGGGCTGCGCCGCACGCGCGGGTTGACCACACGCACCGACGTCGTGATCCCGCGCCGCCGCGTGTCGGCGGCCATCATGGCGAGCGGGTGGATCCGCCGCCGCTTCGGCTGGCACGACCTGCGTCTGCAAAGTCTGGCGCGCGACGGTGACAAGGAACGCGACCATCTGGTCGTTCCCTTTGGACAATTGGCGGAAGTCGACCCGGTGTTGGCGGACCTGGCGATGCCGCGCCCCGCCCCCGACGCGCCATGGACGCGCGCGCATGGCAGCGAGGCGCTGCCCGGGCTGCTGATCGCGCTGGTGCCGGTCGCGATTGCCACCGTTGCGATGGCGCAGGGATTCATCTGGGGCGCGCTGGCGCTGATCGCGGTGCCGTTCATGATGATCGGCGCGCTGGTCGGGGTGCGCCGCCACCGCTGGGCATTGACGGACGGCCTTCTCTATATCGAGCGCGGCTTCTGGACGCCGCGGCTCATCTTGCTCCCCGCCGCCTCCATCCAGAGCGCCGATATTCGTATCGGTCCGGTGTCGCGGCGGTTCGGCATGGCCAAAATCGCCTTTGGCGTCCCCGGGGGAGGCAGTTTTTCGGCGCACGAAATTGCCGGGATCGCCGCTGCCGATGCCATCGCGCTGCGCGACGCGCTGATTCCCGCGCGTGGATGACGGCCCGGTTCTGGGGGTTGAAAGTTCGCTGACCGGCCAGCGCTGGCGCTGGCGCGCGCTGGCCGCCGACGCGCGCGACGCCGGGTTCAGCCCCGACACGCTGGTCGATCAATTGCTGATGGCCCGCGGCGTGGCCCGCGGCGACCTGCCCCGCCACCGCGCGCCGACGCTGCGCGATTTCATGCCCGATCCGTCGCTGTTTCAGGACATGGACCGCGCCGCCGCACGGTTGGAGCGCGCGGTGATCGACGGCGAGGCGGTGACGATTTTCGGCGATTATGACGTCGATGGCGCGACCTCCGCCGCGCTGATGGTGCGGTTGCTGCGCGCGCTGGGTGTGCCGGTGGCGGCCTATATCCCCGACCGGTTGATGGAAGGCTATGGGCCGTCGGGGGCGGCGCTGGTCAAGATTGGCGCGGCCGGGTCGCGGCTGATTGTCACCGTCGATTGCGGCGCGCAGGCGTTCGATGCACTGGCGGAGGCACATGGCGCCGGGATCGAAGTGATCGTCGTCGACCATCACATATGCTCAACGACGCTGCCCATCGCCGCCGCGCTGGTCAATCCGAACCGGCTGGACGAAGGTGCCGAAGCCGCCGCGCACGGCAATCTCGCCGCTGTCGGCGTCGCCTTTCTGCTCGGCGCGGCGCTGTTGCGCAATTTGCGCGTGCGCGGCTTTTTCGCGGACCGCGACGAACCCAGGCTGATCGACTTGCTCGACCTGGTCGCGCTCGGCACCGTCGCCGACGTTGCCAAGCTGACCGGGCTCAACCGCGCGCTGGTGACGCAGGGGTTAAAGGTGATGGCGCGGCGCGGCAATGTCGGGCTGGCGGCACTGATGGATGCGGCGCGGCTTACGCGGCCGCCGGGCGCGGGCGACATGTGCTTTGCGCTTGGCCCCCGGATCAACGCGGGCGGTCGCGTCGGCAAATCGGACCTGGGCGTGCGGCTGCTCACCACCGAGGATGAGGGCGAGGCGCGCAGCATCGCCGCCGAACTTGGCCAATTGAACGAAGAGCGCCGCGCGATCGAGGCGGGGGTTCTGGAGGACGCGCTGGCGCTGCTCGGTCACAACGCCAATGCGCCCGTCGTCACGGTGGCGGGCGACGGCTGGCACCCCGGCGTGATCGGAATCGTCGCGGCGCGGCTGAAGGAACGCAGCGGCCGTCCCGCCATCGTCATCGCGCGCGGCGAAGACGGCATTGGCAAGGGATCGGGCCGGTCGGTGAACGGCGTCGATCTGGGGGCGGCGATCCTTGCGGCCAAGGACAGCGGGCTGCTGATCGCGGGCGGCGGCCATGCGATGGCGGCGGGGCTGACCGTGGCGAACGACCGGATCGACGCGCTCGCGGCCTTTTTAAACGACCGGCTGGCAGGCGCGGTGGCGGCCGCCGGGGCCGAGCGCGCGCTGTCCATCGACGCCATTCTGGCGCCGCGCGGGATCAATCCCGACTGGTGCGACGCGATCGACGCGGCGGGTCCCTATGGCGCTGGCTGGCCCGCGCCGCGCGTCGCGGTTGGCCCGGTGCGCATCGTCAAGGCGGACATCGTCGGCACCGACCATTTGCGGCTGATGGTTTCAGGCGACGATGGCGCGCGGTTCAAAGCCGTCGCTTTCCGCGCCGCCGAAACGGAATGGGGCCAGATGCTGCTGAAAAGCGGTTATGACCGGCGCTGGTGGCTGGTCGGCCGCGCCAAGCGCGACGATTGGGGCGGGCGGTCCGCCGCCGAACTGCATCTGGAAGATGCGGCGGCGGCGTAGCCGGTCACCCCGGTCCTATTCCACCACGCGCAGCCCGTGCCGGTGCGGCGCGGCATCATGCTCCGCCGCCGCGCCATCGACCGCGACGCGCCCCAGCCCGTCAAAGATCGCGTCTAATATGGCGCGCAGCTTTGCCGTTGTCGGCGTCGGCTGGATCAGCACGATCGCCTTTGGATTGACGAACACATGGACCATCAGATTGATATGGCTGATCGCACTGTCGATTGACATGGCGGGGAAATAACCCTCGGCCTTCGCTTCGCCGATCAGCACCGCCAGATTATGGTCGCCCAGGTCGATATAGCTGCGGATGGTGTCAAAATGCTGCTGCCCCAGTTCGCAATAGCTTTCAAACAGGATCGGATTTTCGCGATATTGCCCGACCATCAGGTCGAACCGGCGGGCATAGAAATCAAAGAATTTGTCGCGGATCGGCGCGTCGCTGGCAATCACATCATCCATGATTGCGACCTTGGCCGCGAACCAGCGTTCGGCAATCGCCTCGAACAGCGCCTCTTTATTCTCGAAAAAGCGATAGATGTTCGCGGGTGACATTTGGGCGTGCGCCGCAAGTTCGGCGAGTGTCAATTCCATGGCCCCGCGTTCGTCGAACAATTGTTCGACCAGATCGAGCAATTGCGCGCGGCCGGCTTCGATATCTGTGGCGGGACGGGCCATGATGGATTTCCTGTCTTAACTAAGCAACACAGTTTTGTGATATAATCTGGGTATCATCAGCTTTCAACCGCTCTTTGTGCACATCACGCCGGAATCACCTTTCCCTGCCAATCGATATGCGCGCCCGACGCGGCCGCGCTGACCCCATCGAGCACCGCGATCAACCGCGCGGCGCTGTCCGCCGGCGATAGCCGCACCGCTGCGCCGCCGCGAAACGGCGCCGACAGTGCGGTGTCGACCGTGCCGGGATGAAGCAGCAGCACCGCCGCGTCGGGATGGGTGCGCGCCAGTTCGATGGCCAACGTCCGCACCAGCATCGCCAGCGCTGCCTTTGCCGCGCGATAGCTGTACCAGCCGCCCATCCGGTTGTCGCCAATACTGCCCACCCGCGCGCCCAACAGGCCGACCAGCGCCCGGCTCCGGCGCGGCATATGCGGCAAGAACGCTTGTACCGCGAGCATCGGGCCGACGCTGTTGGCCGCAAAGATTTCGGCCATCGCGGCGCGCCGGACCGCACGCCAGCTTTTCTCGGGCTGGACATCCTCGCCCCGGTGGAGGCGCCCGGTGGCGATGAACAACAGATCGACCGGGCCACCCGCCGCAACGATGGTCGCGGCCGCCGCCAGACTGGCGTCATCATCGAGGTCGCACGCCAGCGTCGTCGCCCCCGCGACCGCCACGCCGCTCCGACTGAGCGCATACAGCGCCGCGCAGCGCGGGTCAGCCGCAATATGCGCTGCCAGCGCGCCGCCGATGCCCCCGCCCGCTCCGATCACGACGGCGCGGTATCCGGCGGGCAACGAAGCGAAACCGGGCGTGTCGGGTGAGCGCGCATCCATCAGCCAACAGGTAGGCTTTGGGCGCAAAACCGCAAGGCCGCGCTTGCATCGCGGGTCGCCGCGCGCGCATGGTGACCGCGATGCCGCTGTTCCAACCCCCGTCCGCGACGTTGCCCCCCGCCTTTGCCGACTGGTTCGCGGTGCGCGGATGGGCGCTGCGCGATCATCAGGCGGCCATGCTGGCCGCGGCGGACGCGCGCGACCATGCCTTGCTCGTCGCCGCGACCGGCGCGGGCAAGACGCTCGCGGGGTTCCTGCCCAGTCTGATCGCGCTTTCCGAAAAGCGGGCGGCACGGGCGGCGGGTGCGCGCGGACTGCACACGCTCTATATTTCGCCGCTGAAAGCGCTCGCCGCCGATATCGCCCGCAATCTGGACGCGCCGATTGCCGCGATGGACCTGCCCATCCGCGTCGAAACACGCAGCGGCGACACATCGTCCGACCGCAAGGCCCGCCAGCGCAGCGACCCGCCCGACATTTTGCTGACCACGCCCGAATCGCTCAGTCTGCTGCTCAGCTGGCCCGAAAGCCTGACCTTGTTTGCCGGCCTCGACACGGTGGTGATCGATGAAATCCACGCCTTTGCCAGCGGCAAGCGCGGCGACTTGCTGGCGCTGGCGCTGGCGCGGCTGCACGCGATCAACCCTGCGCTCCGCCGCGTTGGCCTGTCGGCGACCATTTCCGACCCCGACGCCTATCGCCGCTGGCTCGCGCCCGGCGGCGATGCGGCGGCGGTGCGGCTGGTCACCGGCGATCCCGGGGTCGCCCCCGACGTTGCGCTCATGCTGCCCGAGGGCCGCGTGCCTTGGGCCGGCCATTCGGGCCATTATGCGATTGGCGCGGTGATGGATGAGGTCGCGCGCAACCGCACCACCATCATATTCTGTAACACGCGCGGACTGGCCGAGCTGATTTTTCAGCAATTGTGGAAGGTGAATGACGCCGGCCTGCCGATTGGCATCCACCATGGCAGCCTTGACCGCGAGGCGCGCGAACGGATCGAAGGCGCGATGGCGGCGGGCAAGCTGCGCGCGCTGGTCGCCACATCCAGCCTCGACCTGGGGATCGATTGGGGCGACGTCGACTGTGTCATCCAGATGGGCGCGCCCAAAGGCAGCTCGCGCCTGCTCCAACGGATCGGGCGGTCGAACCACCGGCTCGATCAGGCCAGCCGCGCGCTGATCGTGCCGGGCAACCGCTTTGAATTTCTGGAAGCACAGGCCGCGCTCGACGCCATTGCCGCGGGCGAGCGCGACGGCGACACGTTCCGCGACGGCGCGCTCGACGTGTTGGCTCAGCATGTCACCGGACTGGCCTGCGCGGCGCCCTTTGACGAAGAAGCCCTGTTTGCCGAAGTGACCGGCGCCGCGCCCTATGCAACGCTCGACCGTGCGACATTTGACCGGTTGCTCGGCTTTACCAGCGACGGCGGCTATGCCCTGCGCGCCTATGACCGTTATCGCAAGCTGGTGCCCGAAGGCCCGCCGGACGCGCGCCGCTGGCGCATCGCGCACCCCCGGCTTGCCGCCCAGCACCGGCTGAACGCCGGGATCATTGTCGAGGCCCCGATGCTCGATGTGCGGTTTCGCAACGGACGGCGACTGGGCCGGGTCGAGGAATATTTCGGCAGCATGCTGACGCCGGGCGACACATTTTTCTTTGCCGGCATGGCGCTGGAGGTCGAAGGATTACGCGAGCTGGACCTGATTGTGCGCGCGACCAGCCGCCCCGCCCGGATCCCCAGTTACAATGGCACGCGCTTGCCGCTGTCGACGCGGCTGGCCGAGCGGGTGCGCGGCTTTCTGGCCGACCCCGCCAGCTGGGACCGGTTTCCCGGCGACGTCCGCGCGTGGCTGGCGATGCAGGCGCGCTTCTCTGCACTGCCCGGCCCCCGCGATCTGCTCGTCGAGACCTTTCCGCACGAAGGCCTGCATTATATGGTCGCCTATCCGTTCGAGGGGTGGAACGCGCACCAGTCGCTGGGCATGCTGATCACCAAGCGGATGGAGCGCGCCGGGCTCGACCCGATTGGCTTTGTTGCGTCGGACTATGCCTTTGCCGCCTGGTCGCGCCACCCGGTCACCGACCCCGCAGCGCTGCTCGGCGGTGACATATTGGCCGACGAATTCGCCGCATGGATCGAGGAGTCGACGATGCTGAAGCGCGCATTCCGCGAAGTCGCGGTCATCGGCGGGCTGATCGAGCGGCAACACCCCGGCAAACGCAAGTCGGGGCGACAGGTAAGTTTTTCGACCGACCTGATTTACGACGTGTTGCGCCGCCACGACCCGGGCCATTTGCTGCTGGACGCGGCGTGGGCCGACGCACGCACCCGGCTGACCGACCTCGACCGGCTCGCCGGGGTGATCGACCGTGCGGCGGGGTCGCTGCTGCACAAGCGCCTCAACCGGATCAGCCCGCTGGCGGTGCCGGTGCTGATCCTGATCGGGCGCGAACATGTCGCCGGGGCCGACACCGACGACGCCTTGCTGGCCGAAGCCGAGGCGCTGGCGAAGGCAGCGGCGGGCGGGGGGTGAGGGCCGGCTTGCTCCAACTTGGCTTTGGGCATAGCCTGTGCTGCGAGAGGATGAAGCAGATGCGAATGCGGGCAAGCGCGCTGATGGCAACCGGGCTGATGACAGCCAGTTTGACCGCTTGCGCCCCGGTGATGCCCGACGCCGCCGCGCCGCCCGCGCGCGACAACAGTCCCGCCGCGATTCACAACCGGCTGCTGGTGCT
>JBEGPL010000333.1:0-2695 GCA_041181445.1 Pseudomonadota bacterium | reverse complement strand
CCCGCCACCGGGTTGCGCGTTGCCATCCCCGTGCTCAACATCCACAAGACGCGGCTCAACGACCCGTTCATGTGGTTCATGGGCACCAACGACCAGCCGGGCGATTACCGCTCGTCGGGTTGCGCGGGGTGCCATGTCATCTATGCCAACGACCGCGAACCGCGCCACAGCCTGACCTATGCCCCCTTTGGCCGCGACGGCCAGACGCAAACGATTGACCCGACGATTGCCGGATTGATCCAGCGCAAGACCGGCGAACATCATGGCAAAGACGAGCATGGTGAAAAGGCCGGGCATGACGGCGACGCAAAGCATGCCTCCGACATGGGCCATGGCGGACTGATCGATCCGGCGCACGGTGACGCGCATGGCTATGAACATGGCGCTGCAGCGGACGAATCGCCCGATCAGCGCAAGGAATCGGGCCACCCGATCCGCCACGCCTTTACCCGCGCAATTCCGACGGCGCAGTGCATGAATTGCCACATGCACCAGCCCAACATCTTTCTGAACAGCTATCTGGGCTATACGATGTGGGATTATGAATCCGACGCGCCGCGCATGTGGCCCAAGGATCAGAAACACCCGACCGCCGCCGAAGTGCGCGAAATCAACGAACGCAATCCGGAAGCCGCCGCCGCGCGCGGGCTGTGGGGCGATGTTGAATTTCTGCGCAACGTTTATGACCTCAACGCCGAAAACAAGGACACGCAGTTCGCCGATTATCACAGCCATGGCTGGAATTTCCGCGGCATTTTCAAGCGCGACCGCGAAGGCAATCTGCTCGATGCCGAGGGCAAGCAGGCGACCTATGGCACCGAGCCCGAGGCGCGCATGGTCAAGCCCGGCGACCCTGAAAAGTGGCGCAAATCGTGCGATGCCTATACCGACGCTAAGCAGCGCAACCTGTGCCTGGCGACCGGCGAGAACGGGCGCGAGGGCAAATTTGTCCCGCCTGGGCTGAACCCCGGAAAGAGCGTCCATATGATGGACATCCACGCCGAAAAAGGGCTGCAATGCGCCGATTGCCATTTCGCGCAGGACAGCCATGGCAATGGTTACATCTATGGCGAGGTCGCCAATGGCATCGAAATCGGCTGCAAGGACTGTCACGGCACCGCCGACGCCTATCCCACACTGCTGACGTCCAACGTCGCGGCGCGGCCGCAGGGGACCAATTTGGCGCTGCTGCGCAACAGCGACGGTCGCCGCCGCTTCGAATGGGTGTACCGCGACGACGGCACGCCCGAAAAGCTGATCCAGCGGTCAATCGTCGACCCCGCGCTGTCGTGGGATGTCAGCCTGGTCAAGGACAGCGTGACCAAGGGATCGCCACGTTTCAACGCCAAGGCGGCACGCGCCAAGCTGATGGCGCGGTCGGGCGGCGGCGATGGCGCCTATGCGTGGGGCGCGGGCATCGAACCGGATGATCGCGCGCACGGCGATGACAAAATGGCCTGTTTCACCTGCCACCTGTCGTGGACCACCAGCTGCGGCGGGTGCCATTTGCCGATCGAGGCGAACTGGAAGAGCAAGGTCCACCATTTCGACGAGGAAGAAACCCGCAATTTCGCGACCTACAACCCGCAAGTCGCGCGCGACGACATGTTCCAGCTCGGCCGGCACATGACCACCAAGGGCAGCATCATCACGCCGGTGCGCTCATCCTCCGCGCTGATCCTGTCGTCGACCAACATCAACCGCGAGCGCATCTATGTGCAACAGCCGCCGATCTCTGCCATCGGTTTTTCCAGTCAGGCCTTTGCCCCGCATTTCCCGCACACGGTGCGGACGCAGGAGACCAAGACCTGCACCGATTGCCATCTGTCCGACGCCGACGACAATAACGCAATCATGGCGCAGCTGATGCTGCTCGGCACCAATTTCGTCAATTTCGTCGGGCTCAACACCTGGTCGGGGCTGGACGACGGGTTTCAGGCAACGCGCGTCACCGAATGGGACGAGCCGCAGGCGGTGATCGGCAGCTATCTGCAAAAATATGCTTATCCCAAATTTTTCGACCTGCACGTCAAGCAGAACCGGATGGAGCTCAAAAACTGGGTGCGCGGCAAGACGTTCGACAAGAAATTGTCGGGCGAAACCCGTCCGCTCGAAGAATTCAAGAATATCGTTCAGGGCACCAAGGGCAAAGTGGGCTGTCTGCAACAGCGCGGCGAATATATGTTCGTCGCCGAAGGACGCGGTGGTTTCCGCGTCTATGACATCGCCAGCATCGGCAACAAGGGCTTTTCCGAACGGATCACCCGCGCGCCCTTCTCGCCGCTGGGCCATGATTCGCATGTCGAAACCGCCGATGCGACCTGCATGGCGATTGCGACGACGCAGCCCGTCGCGCCGCTGCGCAACACTGCGGCGATGCGCGACATGAACCAGGAGCAGCCGTTCCGGGCGTCCTATCATTACGCCTTTGTCACCGACCGGGTGGAGGGGCTGATTGCGGTCAACATCGACACGATGGCGAACGCCGAGTTCCGCGACAATGATCTGACCCGCACGCTCACGTTCAACCCCGATGGCGTGCTCAGTGGCGCGCGGCACATCACGCTGGCGGGTGATTATGCCTATATCACCGCCGCCGCCGGGCTGGTGGTGGTGCGCCTGTCAGACCCGGTCCCTGCCGATGCCGGGGCGGACTATGATTATGCGAAGCTCAACCCGGTCGTGACGGCCGTGC
>JBEGPL010000332.1:0-3412 GCA_041181445.1 Pseudomonadota bacterium | reverse complement strand
TTCGTTGACGCCGCAGCCGATTCATGTTGCATTGCAGCAACAGTCGCCGAAAAAGCGACCGATGGCGCGGGCATGCAACGCAGCACCCCCGGAATAATCCACAGATTTGCGTGCGCGACGCCGCATCTGGCCCGTCGGGGGCTTGCATTGTCACAGCGGTGAAATAGTGCGCTTCCATGCGGCAGAAAGAGGCCCGTCGTGTCCGCCGGTGGACCGGGCCCATCCGCCAGTTTTTGAGGGACGCTTGACCATGCAGATGCGCTATTTCCTTGCCGCCAGCGCCGCGGCCATCACCATCGCCACCACCGCCGCCACCCCCGCCTTTGCCCAGGAAACGACGTCGTCGGTGCGCGGCACGGTGCAATCCGACGGCACCGCCATCGCCGATGCCAGCGTCACGCTGACCCACGAACCTTCGGGCACGGTGCAGCGGTCGATGACCGACGCCAACGGCAATTTTTCGGCGAACGGCCTGCGCATCGGCGGCCCCTTCACCGTCCTGGTCGAAGCCGACGGTTATGAATCGACGCAGGTGACCGACCTGTTCCTGCAAGCCGGGACGCCGTTCCGCCTGCCCATCGCGCTGCAAGCACAGAGCGAAATCGTCGTCACCGCATCGTCGGTGTCGGGGGCGCTGGAAACATCGACCGGGCCGATCACCGCGCTCGGCCGTGAGGAAATCGAAGGCGTCGCGTCGATCAACCGCGACGTGCGCGATCTGGCCCGCCGCGACCCGTTCGCGACGATCGATCCGACCAACAGCCGCACAATCGAAATCGCGGGACAAAACGGCCGCCTCAACAGCTTCTCGGTCGACGGCGTCGGTTTTGGCGACTCGTTTGGCCTCAACAATGGCGGCCTGCCCACCACACGCGGCCCGGTGCCATTGGACGCCATCGAGCAATTCTCGGTCAAGGTTGCGCCCTATGACATTACCGAGGGCAATTTTCAGGGCGGGTCGATCAACGTCGTGCTGCGTTCGGGCGGCAACAAGTTCCGCGGTGGCGGTTTCTACAGCTATACCGACGACAGCCTGACCGGCGACAACACCAGGGGCGTCGGTGTCAATCTCACGTTCGATTCAAAGCAATATGGCGGCACATTGTCGGGTCCGATCATCAAGGACAAGCTGTTCTTCATGGTCGCTTATGAGCGCACCAAGGAAACGACGCCGTTCGACAGCGGCCCGGCGGGACAGGGTTTTGCCGCGCCGATCCCCGGCCTGACGCAGGCGCAGATCGACCAGGTCAGCGCGCTCGCAACGTCGGTTTACAATTACGACACGCTGGGCGTCATCCGCAATGCCAAGGAAGACGATGAAAAGCTGGCGGTCAAGCTCGACTGGAACGTCACCGACGATCACCGCGCATCGTTCACCTACATCCGCAACGTCGGCCAGAACGGCTTTCAGCGCAACACGTCGACCAGCACCACATCGCCGACCATCGGCCTGACGTCGACCGGTTATGAACTGACCGAAGAGGTCAACACCGGCGTGTTCCAGCTGAACTCGCAATGGTCGGACAATTTTTCGACCGAAGTGCGGTTGCGCTACAGCGATTATAACCGCGACCAGATTCCGTTCGGCGCGAAGACGCTGGGCCAGATTTCGGTCTGCGCCGATGCGGTCAATGCGGGCAGTCTGACGTCGTGCACCACCGGCGTGCCGCGAATCATTTTTGGCCCGGACAACTCGCGCCATTCGAACGATTTGAACACCGAAACGATGGGCGCCGAATTCAAGGCGACGCTCGATCAGGGCGATCACAGCATCAAGTTCCTGGCGGGTTACAACAAGGTCGATACGTTCAACCTGTTCGTCCAGAACAGCCTGGGGGTTTATTATTTCGACTCGATTGCCGATTTCACCGCGAAGCGGGCAAGCTCACTGACGCTGTCGAACGCGGTGCCCAGCCTGAACCCCGACGACGGCGCGGCCGCATTCTCGGCACAAAGCTTTACGTTCGGACTGCAGGATGACTGGCAGGTCACCGACGATCTGACGCTCAATGTCGGGTTGCGCTATGACCTGTCGGGCAGCAACGACCGTCCGGCACTCAACGCCAACTTTGTTGCGCGCCAGAATTTCTCGAACCGCGAAACCTTTGCCGGCCGCGGCGTGATCCAGCCGCGCATCGGCTTTGCGTGGAACGCGACCGACCGGTTGATCGTGCGCGGCGGTGTCGGCATTTTCGCGGGCGGTTCGCCGGCCGTGTTCCTTTCGAACAGCTATTCGAACACCGGTCAGCTGACCAACACGATCAACATCCTGCGCAACACCACGGCCAACGGCTGCGATGTGCCGACCACGGTGACCAACGCGGCCCAGATTTGCAGCGATGCACTGGTCAATGTGCCGCTGACCAGCTTCCCGGGGAGCGTCACCAACTATCTGGCGACCAACACGGCATCGCTGGCGGCGGCGCCGGTCAACGCGATCGACCCCGACCTGAAACTCGCGCGCCAGCTGCGCGCGACGCTGTCGCTCGACTATGACGCCGACCTTGGCCCGCTGGGCGAAGGCTGGCTGTTCGGCGCCAACCTGCTCTACGGCGAAGTTCTGAACGGCTACACTTGGACCGACATCCGTTCGGTGCCGATCGGCACGTTGCCCGACGGCCGCGTGCGTTACAACATTCTGGCCGGTCAGACCGGGACCAACCAGGATCTGTTGATGACCAACGACAATCGTGGTCGGTCGTACATTGGCGTCGTCCGCTTTGAAAAGGCGTGGGATTTCGGTCTCAACATCGGCGGCAGCTATACCAAAGCGGACGTCAAGGATGCCAGCGCGCAAACGTCGACGACGGCCAGCTCGCTTTATGGCAACAACGCGATGGTGAACTCGAACCGTGCCGCCTATGGCCGCTCAATCTATGAAATCAGCGACCAGTGGAAGTTCAACGTCGGGTTCAAGACCCAGTTGTTCGGTGACAATGACACGCGGTTCAACCTGTTCGGCGAATATCGTTCGGGCCGTCCGTACAGCCTGACCCTGCTCGACGTTGGTGGCGGTCGTTCGACCGTGTTCGGCACCGTTGGCACCACTGGCAACCCGCTGGCCTATATCCCCACCGTGAACGACACCAAAGTGTCGTTCGCGACGACAGCCGACGAAACCAGTTTCAACGCGCTGATCACCCAGTTCGGGCTGGAAAAGTTCCGCGGCACCATTCTGCCCAAGAACAGCCAGACCTCGCCCGACTTTTTCAAGGTCGACCTGAACGTCAGCCAGGAACTGCCTTTGTTCGTCGGCAGCGCCAAGCTGAAGCTGTTCGCCGATATCGAAAATGTGCTCAACCTGATCGACAGCGATTGGGGTGCACTGCGCCAGGTGCCGTTCAGCTATACGGCGGCGGTCGCGTCGGTGCAGTGTCTGACCGTTGCGACCCCGACCGGGACTGCACCGGGT
>JBEGPL010000331.1:0-5013 GCA_041181445.1 Pseudomonadota bacterium | reverse complement strand
CAAACAAAGGGGCGAGCGCGGCGATCAACCTTCACCTCGCATGGGCAGGCTCAAAAAAGGGGACAATCCCCTTTTTTGCACCGCACGCGTCACAGCGCGCCGTGGCAATGCTTGTATTTCTTGCCCGAACCGCACGGGCACACTGCGTTGCGGTTGATGGCCATGTCGGCATAGGGATTGTCGCCCGCCATCGTTGCCACGCCGGCACCGCCGAGCGGCGGCAGCGCCGCAACCTGACCGCGCACGCCGCCGTCCATGTCGTCGCTGTCATCGTCGCCGGTGAACGGGTCGATGTGCGTCGTCAGGAAATCGGGCAGGTCGGGCAATTCCGACAATTCGGGCGCTTCCAACCGCAATTCGGCAAAGGCGACGGTGCGCGTCACATCTTCGCGGATGGTCGACAACATCCGTTCGAACAGCGCGAACGCCTCTTGCTTATATTCGTTGATCGGCTGTTTCTGGGCATAGGCACGCAGGAAGATCGCCTGACGCAGCGCGTCGAGTGTCGACAGATGTTCCTTCCAATGATGATCCAGATTTTGCAGCAAGATCGACTTTTCAATGTTGCGCCACGTGTCCTCGTCGACCTGCGCCGCTTTGGCCAGCGCGACCTCGTCTGCCATTTTCTGGATGCGTTCCTCGAACATTTCGGGTTCGACCGATTCTTCCTGCACCCAATCGTCAATCGGCGGATGCAAATCCAGCACGCGCGCGACGCGTTCCTTCATGGCATCGATATTCCATTGTTCGGGATAGCTGCCCGGCGGGCACGCGTCGGCGACAATGGCGTTGACGGTTTCGGCGCGCATCGCGGTCAGCACGTCGTCGACCCCGTCGCTGTCCATGATTTCGGCACGCTGTTCGTAAATCACCTTGCGTTGGTCATTCATGACATTGTCATATTCGACGACCTGTTTGCGGATGTCGTAATTGCGCGCTTCGACCTTTTTCTGCGCGGTCTCGATGGCCTTTGACAGCCATTTCGACCCGATTGCTTCGCCATCCTCCAAATTCTTGTTCATCATCTTGGAAAACAGCGTGTCGGGGCCAAAGATACGCAACAGATCGTCGTCGAGACACAGATAGAATTTGCTGCGCCCCGGGTCACCCTGACGCCCCGAACGGCCGCGCAGCTGGTTGTCGATGCGGCGGCTTTCGTGGCGTTCGGTGGCGAGCACGAACAGCCCGCCTGCGGCCTTTACCCGCTCACGCTCTTCGTCGACCTCGGCCTTGATCCGCGCGATGGCGGCGTCGCGTTCGGCGCCCTCGGGCATGTCTTTCAATTCGCCTTCGATCCGATATTCCTCGTTGCCGCCCAATTTGATGTCAGTGCCGCGGCCCGCCATGTTGGTCGCAATCGTGACCGCACCGGCACGGCCCGCCTGCGCGACGATCAACGCTTCACTTTCATGGAAGCGCGCGTTGAGGACGCTGTGATCGACGCCTTCCTTTTCCAGGAAGGACGACAGCAGTTCGGACTTTTCAATCGACACGGTGCCGACCAGCACCGGTTGGCCGGTTAAATTGGCTTCGCGGATCGTTTTGGCAATCGCGCCGAATTTGTCGTTGATATTCTTGTAAAACTCATCTTCCTCGTCGTTGCGCGCAATCGGTCGGTTGGTCGGAATCGACACGACGTTCATCTTGTAAATGTCGTAAAATTCGGGCGCTTCGGTCGCCGCCGTGCCGGTCATCCCCGACAATTTGGGGTACATGCGGAAATAATTCTGGAACGTGATCGACGCCAGCGTCTGGTTTTCAGGTTCGATCCGCACACCTTCCTTGGCCTCGACCGCCTGATGCAGCCCGTCGGACCAGCGCCGCCCGTCCATCATCCGGCCGGTGAATTCGTCGATGATGACGACCTTGCCGTCCTTGACGATATAGTCGGTGTCGAGCCGGAACATGACATTGGCCTTCAACGCCTGATTCACATGGTGGACGACCATTGTATTTTCGATGTCATACAGGTTCGACCCCTGAAGCAGACCGGCGGTTTCGAGCAGCCGTTCGACATTTTCGGTGCCATCTTCGGTCAGGTTGATCGAGCGGCCCTTTTCATCCTTTTCATAGTCGGTTTCGACCAGATGCTTCACGATGTCGTGGACGCGGATATAAAGTTCGGACTTGTCGTCGGTCGGCCCCGAAATGATCAGCGGCGTGCGCGCTTCGTCGATCAGGATCGAATCGACTTCATCGACAATGCCATAATTGAACGGCCGCTGGACCATCTGTTCGCGGCTATATTTCATATTGTCGCGCAAATAGTCGAAGCCGAGTTCGTTGTTGGTCGCATAGGTGATGTCGGCGTCATACGCCGCGCGGCGTTCGCCCTCGCCCAGATTGGGGACGATGACGCCGGTGGTCAGGCCCAGAAAGCGGTAAACCTGGCCCATCCATTCACAGTCGCGGCGCGCCAGATAGTCGTTGACGGTGACGACATGGACGCCCTTGCCCTCGATCGCGTTGAGATAGGCGGGCAGCGTCGCCACCAGCGTCTTGCCCTCGCCCGTCGCCATTTCGGCGATTTCACCGCGGTGGAGCACGACGCCGCCGACCATCTGGACGTCATAGTGGCGCTGGCCCAGCGTCCGCGTCGCGGCTTCGCGCACCGTGGCAAAGGCCTCGGGCAGGATGTCGTCGAGCGCGGTGCCGTTCGCCAGCCGTTCGCGAAATTTGACCGTCTGGCCGCGCAATTCATCGTCCGACATGGCTGAAATGCCGGTTTCAAAAGCATTGATTTTTTCGACGATCTTGCGGATCGAAACGACATAGCGGTCGTTCGACGACCCGAAAACGGCTTTGACAAGTCCACCGATCATGGCGGTTATTCCTTTTGAAAATACGGGTTGGGAGCGGCCGCAGCGGGCCGATATTTCAGATACGCAAAGCGCGCGCGGGTGCGCACGGTCTTGCGTTGGCAGGGCAGATTATTCGCGGGCGCGGTCGGCGCGGGTGGGCAGCGCGAGCTGCGCCATGGTGACCGTCACCGCCGGTTCGGGGCAGTCCGACACCTCAGCCAGCGAGGGCAGCGGCTGTTCAACGCGCAAGCCAGATGTTGCGGCGGCGCGGTGCACGATCGCCTGTGCAATTTGTACCACCGCACCCAGCGACGCCGGCGCAGCCGGGCGCGATGCGGGCGCATCGGCACCGCCAAAGCCTGTCAGCAGGGCAAAGAGGACAAGGAAAAGCTTCAAATCACGCCTCGAACTTCGGAAAAACGCACATAAGGGCCACCGGTTAATTTGTCCATCCCGCCCGCGCGTCAGCCAACAGGTTCGATTTCAACCGCGATTTTCAACCGCACGCGGCGTTTGACCGGGTTGCCATTGGCGTCACGATACGCCTCCAGCTGCGGCGGACGGTCGCACGGCGACGATTTGTCGCGGGTCATCTCGGCGCCCAGCACCCCTTCCGGAATGATGTCGCATGACGTCATTTTCCCTGCTTCGTCGACGACCATTTCAATTGCGACCGAACCTGGGCCCGACAGCATCTGTCCCGGCGCATTTTCGGCGGGGCGCTGCGCAGCATCGTCGGTATAGGCCACGTCGCCACCCGCCATTGCCTCATCGGACGCATCACCGGCGGCGGCGGCCGCGGCGTCAACCGCATCCGCCGCCAGCATATATTCGTCGTGGAAAGTCGACTGAATGCGCCAGTTCATGGTCGTGCGCACGCGCCCGGCGACGGGTTGATCGTCGCGGTCGCGCGCGGGGGCGAATTTGCCAAGTTCGGTCAGCGTGGCGCAGGCTGCGGCGTCCAGATCCGCATGGCCGCTGCTCTCGGTGACGCGGCACGCGGTCAGCAATCCGGCGGCGTCGATGTCGGCCTCGATCGACGTGGTCCCTTCACGCAGCTCCGCGCGCGCGGCGGCGGGATAATGTTCGAGCGCGCTGATGAAATAGAGGTCGGCATAATTTTCCAGCACCGGCGGCGACGGCAATCCGTCGATATAGGCGCCGAAAAACGGTTCCTCGATTGCAGCCGCCGCCGCAGCCGCCGCGTCATAGGCGGCATCGGCGGCATCGGCGGCATCGGCGGCATCGGCGGCGGCTTCTTGTACTGCCGGGGTGGTGTCGACCTCCTGCGCCGCTGCCTCCGCGCCAGCAAGCGCCATCAGCGAAAGCCCCGCGAACATCATCCATGCCTGTTTCGCCATCACTTCACCCCCGGATTAAGGCCGCGCACTTCCTCCAGAAAGCTGCGCGGCTTTTTGAAAAATTTGCTCTTGGCGTTGGTTTTCAGGCCGAGCGCCTGCGCCACCTCTGCCACAAAATGCACACAATTGCGCGCGTTCAAACTGTAGCTTGGCTGTTTGGCGTCGCGCCATGCCGCGACCCGCGCCATAACCTTTGCATAACCGGCATCGTCGACGACCATCGTGAACCGGACCTCGCTCTTGGCAATATAGTCGGCCTTGGGAGTCTGCACCGCGCCCTTGACCGAACCGAGCAATATCCCCGGCGAAATGCTGATCGCAGTGAATCCATAGGCGGCGTCGACCGCCTGCCCCGTCGCGTTCAGCGTTCCCTTCATCGTGATAAAGGCGTGCGGGAAATTCTTGCCGAATTCATGGCTGTAAAATTGCACCGTGACATCGGCACGCGCGGGCGCGCTCCACGGGGTGAACAACACGGCGACCAACAATGTGAGGAAAAAGCGCAACCTGATCATAGTGCGTCCTAGCCACAAGCTCCCCGCCTTGCCAAGCCTGTTGCGACTGGTGCAAGGGCCATGGGCAGACATTGGCGGGAACAGTTTTCAGGAGCAACGGCGTGGGCAAGCGCAAGGCCATTTTCATCACTGGCGGCGGTTCGGGCATTGGCCGCGCAGTGGCGGTGCATTTCGCGGCGCAGGGCTGGTTCGTCGGGCTGGCCGAAACGGCGGCGCTGGTGCCCGCCGGACAGAGCAGCAACCATGTGATGAATGTCGTCGACCGCGACCAATGGGCCGCCGCGCTGGCGGACTTTGCGGTGGCGAGCGGCGGGCGGATGGATGTGCTGTTCAACA
>JBEGPL010000330.1:0-2688 GCA_041181445.1 Pseudomonadota bacterium | reverse complement strand
TCTTCATCGCGGCGAGTTCGCGGGCCTTGTCGATCGGACCATCGGAACAACGGACCATGCGGACCTTGGTCGATTGACCATCCTTCGCATCCGACCGGTCGACCAGAACCTTGCCATTGGTGCCGTCCTTGCACCCGGCCATGGCAATCTGCATCCCGTCCTTGCCGGAAAAATGCATGGCTTGGATGTCGGCGGCGTCGCCATGCAGGCCGGCCATCATGCTGTGCGTCTTGGCGGCGCTTTCGGCGGCCAGTTTGGCGGCGATTGCTTTGGCCTTGGCGGCGTCGATGCCCTGTTCGACCAGCGTTTTTTCGATCTCGGTCGCGCTCAGGCCCATCGCCGGTGCGCGCAAACGGATGACGCGCTTGCCGCCGTCGGTCATGTCAATGTCGTCACCGTCGCCAAACACCATGACATGGTCGCCGGGACCGCCTTCACCATCCTTGCTGATCATGATGCGGTGGATTTTCTTGTGGTCGCCCTGTGCGTCCATGCCGTCGCCGTCGCCATCGCCGTCGCCATCGCCGTCGGCCGCGATCGCGGTGTTGCCATCGGCGTCGGCCTTGACGATCATGATATGCGTCTGGGTTTCGACTTTGGGTTCGGCCGCCGCATCGTCGCTTTGGGCCGCCGCCACCGGCAGCCCGGTCGCGGTCAGCGCCAGCGAAGCGACCAGCGCGCCGCCAAGCAGCAATTTGCCCGCCAATTTGCGGCGCGGCGTTTCAGGGTTGTCGATCATCATGCGGATCCTTTCTTTGAGGTCATTATGCGACGCCATCGGCGCCGCGAGGGCAAATCTGCGGCCGACCGCGGTCTTGGCAACCGCATGGGCATAGGTCAGGGTGACCGGGGCGCCCGCGCCGGCCAGCACGCGCGCGTCGCACGCGGCCTCCTGATCAAAGCGAAAGGCGCGCCACGCCGACCAGGCAAAGGGGTTGAACCATTGCACCGCGAGCAGCAACAGCGCCGCCGCATTGGCCCACAGGTCGCCGCCGCGGTGATGCGCACATTCATGGTCGAGCGCCAGCGCGCGCTCGGCGGCGTCATAGCGCAAGAAAAAATCGCGCGGCACGGCGATAGTGCGGCGCAGCAGCCCGAATGCGACCGGACCCTCCGCCGCGTCGCTGATCACCAGCCGCACCGAACCGATCGGGTCGAGCGCGGTCGCCCCCGCCATGATGCGGCGGCGATAGCGGCGGTCGAGCAGCAGTCCGGCGGCAAACAGCGTCAGCGCGCCCGCCGCCCAGACCAGCGCCAGCGTCGTTGCCGATGGCAGCATGGCGGCAACCTGTGCGCCCAGATCAGGCCCGGTCGCCGCCGTTTGTCCGGCAACAACGGCGGCGTTGATGACCGGCAGCGGGTCCACGCCGGCGACAATCGGCGACGCCACCGGCGGGGCATCGCCCGGCAGCGCGGGCATTACCAGTCGCGCGGCGGGCAACGCCCACAACCAATAGGCCGCATTGGCGCCGAACCAGCGCGCGACCGGCCGCCGCAGCGCCATGACCAGCACGATCAGCCCGCCGGTCCACAGCAATGTGTCCTGCCACCACAGCAACAGATCGGCCGCGATCATGGCTTTGCCCTTTTCAACAGCGCCTCAATCTCGGCAATGTCGGCGGCGGTCAGGTCAGCGCGCTCCGCCAGATGCGCGACCAGCGGGCCGACACGGCCGCCGAACAGCCGGTCGACCAACCGCTGCGATTCGCCCGCCGCATGGTCGTCGCGCGCGACAAGCGGGTGATATAGAAAGCGCCGTCCGTCGGCCTGCGCACCCACCGCCGATTTCTGCACGAGCCGCGACAGCAAAGTCTTGACCGTCGCGAGCGTCCAGCCGTTCGCCGCGCCGATCCGGTCGGCGACATCGGTCGCGGTGAGCGGGGCGGTGTCCCACAGCGTTTCGAGCACCAGAAATTCGGATTCGCTGATTCGCTCGGCCATTGCACCCTCCTGCTTTGCTTGCGACTACATATGTAAACGTAATTCTGTATGCAAGATGAATGATCGACAGGGGTGGAAAATCACCGCCATTATTGCGAACGCCACCGTCGCCCCTGCGAAGGCAGGGGCCGCTGGCAATGTTGCGCCGACCAGATAGCGGCCCCTGCCTGCGCAGGGGCGACGCAATCAAGCGGCCGTCGCTTTTGTGCAATCGGCCTTCGCCTCCCTGAAAAGGCGCGCCGGGCGCGGACCATGAACCAAAAACGTCGGGATTTTTGACACATGGCGGTCCGCGCACCTTTTCATTTACCACCAAGGTCCGCACAAATGCGCGATTGGCACAAATTGGCACGGGGACTGCATATCCTCTCATGTTCCTGAGTGTTTCGCTCAACGGAGCGGCGGGTGGGCCTCAGTCTGGTCCCTGATCCCACCCGCCCTCACTTCGGAATGATGACACCCACCCACTGGTCGAGAACCGGGGGCGGCGCGGCGAAAGCCCCGCCCCCGACGCCCCCCCCTCACCCCGCAACCAAACGCCGTTCCGCGTAGACCCGCGTCACCCAGCGCAATATCGGCCGGTGCTGCCAGTCGGCGATGGTGGCGGCGAGTGCGGGCGGCATCGACAGGCCGCTGTATGTCGGGTGCTCCGCCGGGTTGACCAACGGCGCGAGCAGGCTGGCGGCGGTCAGGTCGGCACGGGTGAAGTGATCGCCGGTCAGGTAGCGCCGCCCATCGGCGAGCAAT
>JBEGPL010000329.1:0-3771 GCA_041181445.1 Pseudomonadota bacterium | reverse complement strand
AGCCCAAAGTGGCCAATTCGCGTTCAACCTGTCCCACCAGCAGTTCGCCAATGCGCTGGCCGCGCCAGTTTTCGTCCACAATCATCATCGAGATGCGGCCAACGGGACGCGGACGGTGCAGGACGTGCATGATCGAAGTCGTCACGCAGCCAACCACCTGCGCCTCATGTTCGGCCACCAGCACAAACTGGTGTTCCGGGTCGAGTGCGTCCAGCCGACGTGCAATGTCGGCAGCCGTTTCGTCGTAACCAAGCTGGCGGATCAACCGTTCGAGCGACGGCGCATCCGCAGCGCCGCCGCGTCGGACTTGAACAGACACCATGATTGTAACTCCCTCGCTTGCGGGACTACGTCTATTCCCACTCAATCGTCCCCGGCGGCTTGCTCGTATAGTCATAGACCACCCGGTTTATGCCCTGCACCTCGTTGATAATCCGCGTGCTCGCCCGGCTCAAAAAGGCGCTCTCAAAGGGGTAGATGTCCGCCGTCATACCGTCGGTGCTGGTCACGGCGCGGAGCGCGCAGACGAAGTCATATGTGCGGCCATCGCCCATCACGCCGACGGTGCGCACGGGCAGCAGCACCGCGAATGCCTGCCAGATTGCGTCGTAGAGCCCGGCACCCCGGATCTCGTCGAGATAGACGGCGTCGGCCTTGCGCAAAATGTCGCAGCGCTCCTTGGTGACTTCGCCGGGGATGCGAATGGCAAGGCCGGGGCCGGGGAAGGGGTGGCGGCCGACGAACGCGTCGTTCAGGCCCAGTTCCTTGCCGAGCAGGCGGACCTCATCCTTGAACAATTCGCGCAAGGGTTCGACCAGCTGCATGTTCATCCGCGCGGGCAGGCCGCCGACATTGTGATGGCTTTTGATCGTCACGCTCGGCCCGCCAGTGAACGACACGCTTTCGATGACGTCGGGGTAGAGCGTGCCTTGCGCAAGAAAATCTGCGCCGCCGATCTTCTGTGCCTCTTCGTCGAACACGTTGATGAATTCGCCGCCGATGAATTTGCGCTTTGCCTCGGGGTCGGTGACGCCCGCCAGCCCGGCCATGAAGCGCGCTTCGGCATCGACCACGACCAGCGGGATATTGTAATGGTTGCGGAACAGCGTTTCGACCTGTTCGCGCTCGCCCAACCGCAACAGGCCGTGATCGACGAACACACAGGTGAGCTGTGCGCCGATGGCTTCATGGATCAGGATCGCCGCGACCGAACTGTCGACGCCGCCCGACAGGCCGCATATGACGCGGCCCGACCCGACCTGCGCGCGGATTTCGGCGATCTTGGTCGCGCGAAATTCGGCCATCGTCCAGTCGCCCGCCAGCCCGCAGATTTTGTGGACGAAGTTCGAAATCAACTTGGCGCCATCGGGGGTGTGCACCACTTCGGGATGGAACATGGTGGTGTAATGGCGCCGCGCCTCGTTCACACAGATTGCAAAGGGGGCGTTGGGCGACGTGCCGATGACTTCGAAGCCTTCGGGCGCAACCGTCACCCGGTCGCCATGGCTCATCCACACCTGATAGCGTCCGCCCACGTCCCAGAATCCATCGAACAAGGGGCTGGGCTTCAATATCTCGACATCGGCGCGGCCAAATTCGGCGGCATGGCCGCCCTCCACCATGCCGCCCAACTGCGTGCACAATGTTTGCTGGCCATAACAAATGGCGAGGATCGGCAGGCCGCTGTCGATGATCGATTGTGGTGCGCGCGGCGAGCCTTCATCGGTGACCGACGCCGGGCCGCCCGACAGGATGATGCCCTTGGGCTGCATCCGGGCAAAGGCCTCGGCGGCGCTGCTGAACGGGGCGATTTCGCTATATACCCCCGCCTCGCGGACGCGGCGGGCGATCAGCTGGGTCACTTGGCTGCCGAAATCGACGATGAGGATGGAATCAGAAGGCTGAATGGACATGGCGAGCCGTTAATGGAGCGGCCCGCCGCTGTCCATATGCCGGGTCGCTAATTCTGCGCCTCGGGCGGGACGAATGGGACCAGCAGCGGGACGATGCCGACGCCGTCGTCGTGAAGTGCCTGCGCTTCGTCGGCGGTCGTCTGGCCGTGGATCAGCCCCGCGTCGATGGTGCCGTCGTGCATCGCGCGCGCGGTGTCGGCAAAATCGCGCCCGACCCATGTCGACTTTGGCAGCATTTCGGCCTGCACCGCCGCGACCTTGGCCATCATCGCGGCGACGGCGGCGGCGCGCGGGTCGTCCGGGGTGGTGCGCATGGCGACGGCTGGCGATTCGGGCGTGGCGGCGCCGGGGCGGGCCACCGCGCCCTGATTGCCCTTGCGGCCAACGCGCGGCGCCATCGCGGCCTTGTCGACATGTGCCGATCCGCAGGTCGGGCACATCAGCAACCCGCGCGACTTCTGGTCGACAAAAGCATGTGAACCGGCAAACCAGCCCTCAAAGCGATGGCCGCCGGGGGCGCAGATCAGATCGAAAACGATCATGGCCGGGGCGCGGTGCTCACGCCCCGGCCAGCATCGCGTCGAGACGCCCATTGGCTTCGAGCGCGGCGAGGTCGTCCGATCCGCCGACCGCGACACCGTCGATAAAGATTTGCGGCACGGTGCGCGCGTGCGGCACGCGGCGCAGCATTTCGGCCTTGTCATCGCCGCCCATCGTGACGTCATATTCGGTGAAATCGACGCCCTTGCCGGTCAGCAGCGCCTTTGCCCTTGTGCAGAAGGGGCACAGAAATTTCGTATAGATTTCGACGCGGGCCATATGCTCATCCTTCGGGATCAAAACCCATTAGCACCGATATCGGAATCAAGCGCGGCAAAGTCAATGTCCTGTCCGTCGGTCAGCAGGTCGGCGGGCACCACCCGCGCCCAGGTGAGCGCCGACACCGCCGCCGCACCGCCGCCGCGCAGCGCCCGCGCGCAGGCGTGCAGCGTTGCGCCGCTGGCATGGACATCGTCGATCAGGACCACATGTCGCCCCTTCAGCTTTGGTTTGGCGTCGGCGGCCAGTGCAAAGGCTCCCTTCACCGTGGCCGCGCGCTCTTTGCGACCGCGCCCGCGCATCGACGGCGTGTGACGGCGGCGGGTCAGCAGCAGCGGGTCGGCGTCGACACCGGTCACGCGCGCCAGTGCGTCGGCAATCAACGCCGCCTGATTGAAACCACGCGACCAGATGCGCCAGCGGTGCAGCGGCACCGGGATCAGCAGCAGCGGCGGCCCACCGGTAAGCGGCAGTTTGCGCGCCATCAGCTTGGCCATCAACGGCGCATGACCCAGCCGCCGGCCATATTTCAGCCGCAGCGCAACGGTGCGCGCGACCGGGCCATAGGCAACGGCGGCGGGCGCGCCCGCGAACGGCGGCGTTTTGGCAAGGCATGCGCCGCACATCATCCCGTCCGCCGCGCCCGTGCCCAGCGGCATCGAACAGGCGGCGCAGGCGGGCCGGTCGAGAAAGTCGAGGCTCTGCCAGCACGGCAGGCAGAAACTGGCATCGTCAGCAACAATCGTGCCGCACCCGGGGCAGCGCGGCGGCAGCGCATAGTCCAGCGCCATGCGGCCGGCGCGGCGGGCCAGCGCCCGCATGGCGGTGGCGGGGTTCGCGCGGGGTGAGGCGTCGACATCGTCCATCCGCGACTTGTGAACCGCGGCGCCAGCGGGCACAAGCGCGGGCATGACCGCAGAGCGCCCGCGTGACATTTTTGACCGCCGCCGCCGCGCGATGATGCGCGACCGAATGCGGCCGGATGATGCGACGGAGAATTTCATCGCACCGATCATGGCCGAATCACTGATCGACCGGC
>JBEGPL010000328.1:0-6399 GCA_041181445.1 Pseudomonadota bacterium | reverse complement strand
GAGTTGTCGAATCTTGCGCTGGCCCACATGCGGGTGAGCCAGATCGCCGCCAGCCTGTCCGACAATGCATCACGGATCAGCATCGATGTCGGTCTGCCCGTTCCGCAAGTGCGCGAATCCGACGTCAACGAATTGCTCGCCGCAGCGTTGAAACAGGGCGAGAGCATCGATTTGGAAACGCACGGGAAAGTCATCCTGTCCAGCCTGGAACAGAATGGCAGCAGCGAACAATGGATTCATTGGCAACGCTGCGCCGGTGACAAGCTGTTTCCGTCATCCTATGGCAACGAAGGCACGCAGGGCGGACTCTTTGACGGTATGGGCGACACGGGCAAACGCATCGCTGCCCCGCCCGGCGCGGCTGTAATGTTTGTCGAAATATCCTATGATTATCAACCGATTGCCTATGGATCGTGGCTGGGACCAAAGACGATGCGGTACACATCGTCCTTCCTCGTCCGCGACGACCGCGACCTCGCGCAGATTTATAACCCCAGCCCGTCGGCCGCTGTCGCAACCTGCGTTTGACGACGCGCGGGCCTACCGGTTGAGTAGCGCCTTGACCGCCGCGATGACGCGCGGCACGTCGATCAGCGCGGCTTTTTCCAGATTGGCCGCATAGGGCAACGGCACATCTTCGTTCGCGACGCGCACCACCGGACCATCCAGATCGTCGAATGCCTGTTCCATCGCGACGGCGGCCAGCTCGCTGGCGATTGAACAGGTCGGCCAGCCCTCCTCCACCACCACCAGATAATTGGTGCGGCGCAGGCTTTCGATCACCGTCGCGGTGTCGAGCGGGCGCAGCGTGCGCAGGTCGATCACGTCGGCCTCTATCCCCTCCGCCGCCAGCGCATCTGCCGCATCCAGCGCCAGCCCGACGCCGATGGAATAGCTGACCAGCGTGACGTCGTTCCCGCTGCGCATCGTCCGCGCCTTGCCAATGGGCAGGACATGGTCGGGCAGGTCGGGCACATCATAACTGCGGCCATAAAGCAGTTCATTTTCCAGAAACACGACCGGGTCGTCGCTGCGGATCGCGGCCTTCATCAAGCCCTTGGCATCAGCGGCATCATAGGGCGCGATGACCACCAGACCCGGCACGGCGGCATACCATGGCGCGTAATTCTGGCTGTGCTGTGCGCCGACGCGGCTCGCCGCGCCATTGGGACCGCGAAACACAATCGGACAGCGCATCTGGCCGCCCGACATATAATTTGTCTTGGCCGCGCTGTTGATGATGTGGTCGATGGCCTGCATCGCAAAATTGAACGTCATGAATTCGATCACGGGACGCAGCCCGCCCATCGCCGCCCCGGCCCCCAGACCGGCAAAACCATATTCGGTGATCGGCGTGTCGATGACCCGCCGGTCGCCAAATTCGGCCAGCAGACCCTGTGTCACCTTGTACGCGCCCTGATATTCGGCGACTTCCTCGCCCATCACGAACACGCGGTCATCGCGGCGCATTTCCTCCGCCATTGCATCGCGCAGCGCTTCGCGCACCGTTGTCTTGACCATCACGGTACCGGCGGGGACGGCGGGGTCATCGGCGCGGACAGCGGCGGCGGGGGCCGCAGCCGCGATAGGTGCAGGCACGGCTATGGCAACAGCGGGTGCGGGTGCGGGTGCGGGTGCGGGCGTGGTCGCAGCCACTACGGGCGGGGCCGCGACCTCACCTTCGCCCGCAATCGTCGCAATGACCGTACCGACCTTCACATTGTCGGTGCCCTCAGCGACCAGCAACTTGCCAACGACGCCTTCGTCGATGGCCTCAAATTCCATCGTCGCCTTGTCGGTTTCGATCTCGGCCAATATGTCGCCCGATTTGACGATGTCGCCTTCCTTGACCAGCCATTTGGCCAGCGTGCCTTCTTCCATCGTTGGCGACAGGGCGGGCATTTTGATTTCGACAGCCATCAATATTGCTCCACCAGCACGTCGGTATAGAGTTCGTCCATCGCCGGTTCGGGCGCGCTTTCGGCAAAGTCGGCGGCCTCGCCCACCACCTTGCGGATATCCTGATCGATCGCCTTCAACGCGTCTTCGCTGACACCTGATTCGGTCAGCACACGTTTGAGTCCCTCGATCGGGTCGCTTTTTTCGCGCACCGCCTGGACCTCCTCGCGGCTGCGATATTTTGCCGGGTCGGACATGGAGTGGCCGCGATAGCGGTATGTCTTGAGTTCCATCAGCACGGGGCCCTTGCCCGCGCGCACCCATTCGAGCGCGGCTTCGGCGGCGCCGCGCACCGCCAGCACATCCATGCCATCAACCTGCATCCCGGGAATGCGGAAACTTTCGCCGCGGCGGTATAGCTGATCCTCCGCCGATGATCGGTTCACCGACGTGCCCATGGCATATTGGTTATTCTCGATGACAAAGATGATCGGCAGCTTCCACAGCTCGGCCATGTTAAAGCTTTCATAGACTTGGCCCTGGTTCGCCGCGCCGTCGCCGAAATAGGCGAGCGCCACGCCGCCATCGGTGCGATATTTATGCGCAAACGCCAGACCGTTGCCCAGCGCGACCTGTGCGCCGACGATCCCATGGCCACCGTAAAATTTATGTTCGACACTGAACATGTGCATCGACCCGCCCTTGCCGCGCGAAATGCCCGCGGCGCGGCCCGTCAGTTCGGCCATGATCACCTTGGGATCGATGCCATACGCCAGCATATGGCCATGGTCGCGGTAACCGGTGATGACGCTGTCGCGCGCTGGGTCGAGCGCCGATTGCAACCCGACGGCAACGGCTTCCTGTCCGATGTACAAATGGCAAAAGCCGCCGATCAGCCCCAATCCATACAGCTGCCCCGCCTTTTCCTCGAACCGGCGGATGAGCAGCATCTCGCGATAAAATTGCTCCAGCTGCGCTGGCGTGGCGGCAAAGGGCGCGGCATCACGCGGGCCGTCACGCTGCGTCTTCGTGGGCGCAGCACGCGCCGTCTTTTCCTTCGGCATCGGCACGCGGGTTGAGGCTTTGGCCAAAACAGGTCCTTTCGCAAAAGCGATCAATCTATGACCCTACGGCTATAGGGCGAACGCGCACAATTTGGCAACGACCGCCCTGCCCCTTCGTCATAAATTTCGTATGCACGGATTGTGATTTGCCGATGTCCGGACCCGGACCCGGTCAGTTCATCGGAACGATGACATCATCCGGATGGGCCACACCCAGTTCGCGGCGCACCAGTTCATCCGACAGATCGGGGTCGGCGTGCAGCGGGTTGAGCAGCGCCACCTGATTTTTCAATTCGGCTTCGCGCTTTTTCAACGCAGCCAGTTGTTCGCCCTTGCGCGACACGGCTTGGCTATAGTCGCCCCAGGCATAAAGCCCGGTTGGCCCGAACACCGCATAGCCCGCCATTGCGACGACAGCGAACCCGGCCAATGCGGGACCCATCGCCCCCTTGACCACTTTGATTGCGCGTCGCCGATTGCTTGCCATGCCCCCATGAATCACACGCGACTCGCGGGGTCAAGCCACTTTTGCGCTTTTGAGACAAATTTGCGGCGATCGGCTAAAATGCGAAAATCGACGCCCCGGCATAACGCCCCATGTCGCCAAGCTCTTCTTCGATACGGATCAATTGGTTATACTTCGCCAACCGGTCCGAACGCGCCAGGCTGCCGGTTTTGATCTGTCCGCAATTGGTGGCGACTGCCAGGTCGGCGATGGTCGCGTCTTCGGTCTCGCCCGAGCGGTGCGACATCACGGCGGTGTAGCGCGCACGGTGCGCCATAGCTACAGCGGCCATGGTTTCGGACAGCGTGCCGATCTGGTTGACCTTGACCAGCAGCGAGTTGGCGAGCCCGCGCGCAATGCCGTCCTCCAGCCGCACAGGGTTAGTCACGAACAAATCGTCGCCAACCAACTGGCACGTCGCACCAATCTGGTCGGTCAGCGCTTTCCAGCCTTCAAAGTCATCTTCGGCCATACCGTCCTCGATCGACTTGATCGGATAGTCGGCGGCCAGCTTGGCCAGATAGTCGGCCATCGCCACCGGGCTGAGCGACAAGCCCTCGCCGCTGATTTCATATTTGCCGTTCTTGAAAAATTCGGTGGCGGCACAATCGAGCGCCAGCACGACGTCGGTTCCCAGTTTGAACCCGGCTTTTTCGACCGACGCCGCGATGAAGTCGAGCGCCGCGCGGGTTGACGAAAGATTGGGGGCAAAGCCTCCCTCGTCGCCAACCGCCGTCGCCATGCCCTTTTCGTGCAAACCCTTTTTCAGCGTATGGAAAATCTCGCTGCCCCAGCGCACAGCTTCGGCGATGCTGTCGGCGCCGACCGGCATCACCATGAATTCCTGAAAATCGATGGGGTTGTCGGCATGTTCGCCGCCGTTGATGATGTTCATCATCGGCACTGGCAGGACGTGCGCCGAAATCCCGCCGACATAGCGATAGAGCGGCAGTCCGCGCGCGTCGGCCGCCGCCTTTGCCGCCGCAAGCGACACGCCCAAAATCGCGTTCGCGCCCAGCCGCGACTTGTTTGCCGTGCCGTCCAGATCGATCATCACCTGATCTATCTCGCGCTGATCCTCGGCATCCAGCCCCACAAGCGCTTCGGCAATATCGCTGTTGACCGACTCAACCGCGCCCAGCACGCCCTTGCCCATATAACGCGCCGCGTCGCCGTCGCGCTTTTCAACGGCTTCATGCGCGCCGGTCGAGGCCCCCGATGGTACCGCCGCACGGCCAAAGCTGCCGTCTTCCAGCAGGACGTCGACTTCGACGGTCGGATTGCCCCGACTGTCCAATATTTGGCGGGCATGAATGTCGATGATGGCGGTCATGGGAATGCTCCTGCGGTGTCGGGCGGAATGGCGCGCCCATATCGACAGCAGCGCGGCGGCGCAATGGCGAACGGGGATAGAAAATATGCACGCACGCGCCTATATGGGGGACGCGCGGCGAAAATGGCTGGCCGCTGCGCGCATTGCCCCCCTGCCCCAGCCCGCGAAGGATTGATCAGATGGCGAAATCTCCCGCTGCAAGCCCGGCAAAGGCCGCGCCCAAATCCGCCCCGAAAAAAGTGGCCGCCAAGGCCAAGCCCGCGACCGCCGAAAAGCCGATCCGCACGCAACTTGCCGCGACGCGCGACACCATTCGCGACGAAGCAACGCGCAAGGCGGGCGCATTGAAATCGCAGGCTGGCGATCTCGCCACACAGGCGCAGACCAAGGCCCGCGAAGCCGCTGCCCAGGGCAAGACAAAAGCGGCCGAAACCGTCGGCAACATTGCCCGCATGATCGAGGACAGCGCCGCGACGGTCGACGACAAATTGGGCGTGCAATATGGCGACTATGCCCGCTCCGCCGCCAAAACCGTGTCGGGCATTGCCAGCGCGATTGAGGAAAAGGACCTCCAGGACCTTGCCGATTCGACGCGCGATTTCGTCAAGCGCAGCCCGGCGGTGGCCATCGGGGCCGCTGCCGTGGTCGGATTTGTCCTGGCCCGCATGATCAAGGGCGGCGGCGACAAGTGATGCACGTGGCGGCGCGGCAACCGGCCTGATGACTCCCCCGGACCTCGACGAAATCCGGCACGGTTACGCGCCTGAATCCGGGTCGCCCGCCGATCCACCGGCGGCAGAATCCTTGCGCGCCATTGCCGCCAATCTGGTGGCCGAAATTCGCACCACGATTTCCGCCGAACAGGAACTGCTGAGCGCGCGGCTTGCGCTGTTCGGCAATGGTGCGAAACGCGCCTCGATCTGGGGCAGCGTGGCAGCTTCGCTGATTTTCTTTGCCGCGATGGCGCTGGTGTTCGGTGCCGTGCTGTCGCTGTCGGTGCGCGTCGGTCCGGAACTGGCGACGCTGATCACCTGTGCGATCCTGCTGCTGCTTGCCCTTGGCGCTGCGGGTGCGGCGCGGACGGGTGCGCGCGATGCCGGTGCGGCGCTGAAATCTGAAACTTCGCCGCCGCCGGGGCCGGGCAATGTCTGAATTGCGCCAACGCCTTGCCGCCCGCTTGCGCCGCGCCGAACGCCAGCGGCTGGCGCTGATCGATCAGGCCGAAAAAGCCCGTTCGGCGTTCAGTCCGCCCGCGCTGAAATCGCGCGCAAGGACCCATGCCATTGGTCAAGTCAAACAGGCCGACCGCGCCGCGCGCGCGGCGATCAACGATTATCGCCTGCCGATTGTGGCGGCGGCGCTGGGCGGGCTCGCCATCGCGCTGCAACAACCCGTCCGTCACTATGGACCCGGATTGCTGCGCCGCCTAAAGGCGCTCGCGGAACCCACCCGCTCCGATTCGGAACCGGTTGATGTTGAACGCAAAGACGAAAATGTCGAGGATACACCCGATGGCCAAACTGACTGATCTTGTGCGCGGATCGCGTGGCCGCGCCGCCGATGCCGCCGAACGCGCTGCCGACGCCGCGCGCGAAACG
>JBEGPL010000327.1:0-7740 GCA_041181445.1 Pseudomonadota bacterium | reverse complement strand
GATGCCCCGGCGGCGGGGGCGCTGGTCCGTGTCGCGCTGATGCAGGCACGATCGGGGCAGGAAACCGCGATCGGGCGATTTTTTGACGGCACCGGCGGGCGCGTGCTGGCCGACGGCGCCGACATTGCGGCGGGGCAGACGGTGCATGTCGATGCCGAAGCGCAATTGCCGCTGGCGGCGGTGACCCCGCTGGTCGCGGGCGACCGCAACTTGCTCGTGCCCGTGCTGGCGCTCGACACCAGCTATCATTGGGACGGCGCGGGCGATGGCTTTGGCCAGGTCGCCGGTGCCTATGTGCTGGGACAGGAACCGGCGGGTGCGACCGGCGACGGCGCGGCCCGGCTTGGTCCGATTCCGCTGACCGGACCGCGCTTTGTGTCGCGTCCCGGCGCGCGGGCGACGGGGTTGCAGGTGAGCCAGTGATTTTGCCGGTTCCCTGCCGCGAACTGCGCAAAGCGCGACAAAGCACCAACGCCATGTTGCATTGCAGCATAAACTTGCGCTAGTGCCGCGACTGTTTCTTGAAAAAGGTGCGGGCGGCGCATAGGCTGTCCCCCCGACCCCAGAATCAGAATCGCAGGATACGCCCCGGACCACGCGCGCATAAGCCAAGGCCGGAGGAAAACAGGAGCATGACATGGACGCTTTGGTGACAACCGACTGGCTGGCGCGCGAATTGGGGGCTTCGGACCTGCGCGTGGTGGATGCCACCAAATTCATCGCGGGCAGCGACCGCGACGCCCGCGCCGAATATGAAGCCGGGCACGTCCCCGGCGCGGTGTTCATGGACCTGGCCGACCTGACCGACGCCGCTGACCCGGTTGAAAACATGGCCCCGCAGGCCGAAAAATTCGCCAGCCGGATGCAGTCGCTGGGGCTGGGTGATGGCAGCCGGATCGTTCTGTACGATGACAGCCCGATCAAAAGCGCGGCGCGCGCCTGGTGGTTGCTGAAATTGTTCGGCGCGCACGATGTCGCGCTGCTCGACGGCGGGCTGGCCAAATGGAAGGCCGAGGGCCGTCCGCTGGAAATGGGCAAACAGACGTTGCGCCATCGCCACTTCACCGTCTGGCGCGACGCCAAAGCCGTGCGCACCAAGGATCAGATGCTGGCCAACGTCGCGTCGGGCGCCGAACAAGTGGCCGACGCCCGCCCGCTCGACCGGTTCACCGGCGAAGTGCGCGACCCGCGGCCCGGCATGGCTCCCGGCCATATCCCCGGTTCGGTCAGCCTGCCGCTTTCGGGCCTGTTCAATGCCGACGGGACGTGGAAACAGGGCGACGATTTGCGCGCGGCCTTTGCCGCCGCCGGGATCGACATGGAAAAGCCGCTGGTGACGACGTGCGGGTCGGGCATGACCGCGTCGGGCGTCGCCTTTGCCGCGCATCTGCTGGGCAAGGATGATGTCGCGGTTTACGATGGCAGCTGGACCGAATGGGGCAGCGACCCGGCGACGCCGAAAGCGACCGGCGGCGCGTGACGCCGCCCGCCTTTGCTGACCTGCTGCGCGTGTTCGCGCGCATCGGCTGTCTCAGCTTTGGCGGTCCGGCGGGCCAGATTGCGTTGATGCACCGCGAAATTGTCGAACAGCGCGGCTGGGTCGACGAAGAACGCTATCTCCACGCGCTCAATTTCTGTCATCTGTTGCCGGGACCAGAGGCGCAGCAACTGGCGACCTGGATCGGCTGGCGGTTGCACGGTGTCGCGGGCGGGCTGGCGGCGGGGCTGTTGTTCATCATCCCCGGCGTGATCGTGATGGCGGCGCTGGCGATGCTATATGCGGTCGCCGCCGACCTCAGCTGGTTTGCCGCGCTGTTTCTGGGCATCAAGGCGGCGGTGCTGGCCATCGTGGTCCAGGCGCTGCTCAGGATCGCGGGCCGCGCGCTGTCGACGCCGTTCAAAAAGATCATCGCGGCGGTGGCGTTCGCCGGGCTGGCGTTGTTCGCGCTCCCTTTTCCGCTGGTGGTGCTGGGCGCGGGGTTGATCGGCATTGTCGTGGCGCGGGTGCGGCCGGACTGGTTGGGGCCGGCCAGCAAAGCGCCGCCCGTCGACGCGCTGCCGCCCCGCCCGTGGCGGCAATCGGTGCGCGCGGTGCTGATATGGGGCGCGCTGTGGATCGCACCGATGGCGGCGATCGCGCTGACGCTGGGCCGCGACAATGTTTATTGGGACATCGGCGCCTTTTTCTCGAAGCTGGCGGCGGTGACATTTGGCGGCGCCTATGCCGTGCTCGCCTATATGGCGCAGGACGCGGTGCAGGGGTTCGGCTGGCTGCAAGCGGGCGAAATGGCCGACGGGCTGGGGCTGGCCGAAACGACGCCGGGGCCGCTGATATTGGTGACCCAGTTTGTCGGCTTTCTGGCGGCGTTCCGCGAGCCCGGCACGCTGTCGCCGATGGTCGCGGGGCTGATCGGCGCGGCGCTGACAGTATGGGTCACGTTCGTTCCCTGTTTCCTGTGGATTTTCACCTTTGCGCCATGGATCGACCGGATGGAGCGTGCGGCGTGGCTGCGGGGCGGGCTGGCGACGATCACTGCGGCGGTGGTCGGCGTCATCGCCAACCTGTCGCTGTGGTTCGCGCTGCACGTGCTGTTCACGCGGGTGACGGTGGTGCGTTCGGGGCCAGTGGCGACGCAGTGGCCCGACCTTGCCAGTTTTGATTGGCGCGCGGGGCTGCTCGCGGCGGCCGCGGCGCTGCTCATCTTTCGCCTGCGCTGGGGCGTGATGCCGGTGCTCGCGCTGTGTGCGGCGCTGGGATGGGGATTGGGCCAAGTCACCTGAGGATGTTTGGCTGACGCTGGATTTTGCGCCATCGCCCGCTAAGATGCGCGCATGGCACGCACCCCCCCCCATGACCCAGATCAGCCGCTTCATCCCGCAACGCAGCTGGTGCAGGGGGGGCGGCGACCCGAATGGACCGGCGATCCGCGATTGGGCGGCGGGGTCGTCAACCCGCCCGTCTGGCGCGCGTCGACGATCCTGTACGACAATGTCGCCGACCTGAAGGCACGGGGCCATGCGACCCACGACCAGCTGTTTTACGGACGGCGCGGCACGCCGACGGTATGGGCGCTGGCCGATGCGCTGACCGGCATGGAGCCGGGGGCGGCGGGGACCTTGCTCTATCCCTCGGGCGTCGCCGCGATCACCACGACATTGCTCGCGCTGCTCGCGCCGGGCGATCATCTGCTGATGGTCGACAGCGTCTATGAACCGACGCGGCTGTTTTGCGACGGGATGCTGGCGAAATTGGGCATATCGACGACCTATTATGACCCGGCGATGGGCGCCGCGATTGCTGACCTGATCCGCCCCGCGACGAAACTGTTGTTTCTGGAAAGCCCGGGCAGCCTGACGTTTGAAATGCAAGATATTCCCGCAATGGCCGCACTGGCGCGGGCGCGCGGGATTGTCACGGTGGTCGATAACACTTGGGCGACGCCGCATTATTTCCGTGCGCTGGCACACGGCGCCGACATCAGCATCATGAGCCTGTCGAAATATGCCGGCGGGCACAGCGACCTGATGATGGGGGCGGTGACGGCCACCGCCGCGCATTGGGCGGTGTTACGCCATGCGACCTATCAGCTTGGCCATGCGGTCAGCCCCGACGATTGTGCGCTGGCGCTGCGCGGGCTGCGCACGCTCGACGTGCGGCTGGAACGGCATCAGGCAAACGGGCTGGCGGTGGCGCACTGGCTGGCGGCGCGGCCAGAGGTTGGCCGCGTGCTCCACCCTGCGCTTCCGGGCGACCCCGGCCATACACTGTGGCGCCGTGATTTCAGCGGCGCGAGCGGCCTGTTCGGTTTTACGCTGAACGGCGCTTCGAGCGCGCAGCGCGCCGCATTTGTCGATGCACTCGCGCATTTCGGCATCGGGTATAGCTGGGGCGGTTACGAAAGCCTGATCGTGCCGGTCGATCCGCAGGACATTCGCACCGCCAGCGCCTGGACCGACCCCGACCCGCTGGTGCGCGTGTCGATCGGGCTGGAAGACCCCGGCGACCTGATCGCCGATCTGGAACAGGCGTTCGCACACATGTGAAGGCGGGCAAAGGGGGAACCAAAAAAGGGACTGTCCCCTTTTCGGCCTACACCCCAAGCCCCTTTGCGCGTTCGATACATTCGACGATGATGCGCTTGGCGACATCGGCGTCGCCCCAGCCTTTCAGCTTGGCCCATTTGCCGGGTTCCAGATCTTTGTAATGCTGGAAAAAATGCTCGATCTGCTGGGTGACAATCGGCGGGAGGTCGGAATGGCTGGCCACCTCGCTGTAATAGGGAAAAGTGGTGTCGACGGGCACGGTGATCAGCTTTTCGTCGCCGCCCTTGTCATCGTCCATCAGCAGCACGCCCACGGGGCGCACGCGGATCACCGCGCCGGGCACGATGGGCGACCTGGCAATCACCAGCGCGTCGAGCGGGTCGCCGTCCTCGCCCAATGTGTGCGGGATGAAGCCGTAATTGGCGGGATAGCGCATCGACGTGTGCAGGATGCGGTCGACGAACAGCGCGCCCGACGCCTTGTCGATCTCATATTTCACCGGCTCGCCGCCAATCGGCACTTCGATCAACACGTTCAGCGTTTCGGGCGGATTGTCGCCGGCGGGGATCAGGTCGATGCGCATGGGTTGGTCCTTGATTTGGAGAGGGTCGCGCTTTGCCATGCGCACAGCCGTTCGTCCACCTTTGCCAAGCGCGTCAAAAATGATTAGACGCGCGCCGATATGGCGAAAATCCAGACCCCCCAGCCGGTGCGCGGCACGCAGGACATGATCGGCGACTTTGCCGACCGGTTTCAACATGTCGTCGACACATTCGACCGCGTCCGGCGGCTCTATGGGTACAAGCGCATCGAGGTGCCGGTGATCGAACCGACGGCGGTGTTCGCGCGATCCCTGGGCGAAACAACCGACGTCGTGTCAAAGGAAATGTATAGTTTCGCGGATCGCGGCGGCGATTCGGTGACGCTGCGCCCCGAATTTACGGCGGGCATCGCGCGCGCCTATATCACCAACGGGTGGCAGCAATATGCGCCGCTGAAGGTCGCCACCCACGGCCCGCTGTTCCGTTACGAACGGCCGCAAAAGGGGCGGTATCGGCAATTTCACCAGCTCGACGCCGAAGTGCTGGGCAGCGACAGCCCGCTTGCCGACGTCGAATTGCTGTGCCTGGCCGACCAGTTGCTCAAGGAATTGGGGATCACGGAAGGCGTGACGCTCACGCTCAACACGCTGGGCGACGCCGCCAGCCGCGATGCGTGGCGCGCGGCGCTGGTCGACCATTTTGAGGGCCATCGCGGCGCCTTGTCCGATGACAGCGTGGCGCGGCTCGACAAGAATCCGATGCGGATCCTCGACAGCAAAGACCCGCGCGACCGGCCAATTGCCGACAGCGCGCCCGACATCGACGCCTTTCTGACGGGCGAAGCGCAGGATTTCTTTGGTGCGGTGACGGCGGGGCTCGACGCGGCGGGGGTCGCATGGACCCGCAACGCGCGGCTGGTGCGCGGACTCGATTATTACCGCCACACGGCATTTGAATTTGTCACCGACCGGCTGGGCGCACAGGGCACCGTGCTCGGCGGCGGGCGCTACGACGGGTTGATCGAGGCGCTGGGCGGACCAAGCACGCCGGCGGTCGGCTGGGCCGCAGGGATCGAGCGGCTGGCGATGTTGTGCGGGGAGGGGGTCAAACCTGCCTCGCTTGATGTTGCCGTCGTGGTCGAAGATGACCGCGTGATTGCTGTTGCCCAAGCTGTTTTGATGACTCTGCGAACCAGCGGAATTTCCGCCGATATTGTCGCGACAGGTTCGCCAAAGAAGAGATTTGACAAGGCGGCCAAGTCCGGTGCTGTGTCCATACTCAGTATCATTTATCGTGACGATGAGAAACGACCGGGCCGAGGCTTGCGTGGACCGAAGGACATGGTTGAGCGCATAGATCAGCTTATCCTCACTCGTCACCCTGAACTTGTTTCAGGGTCCATGGCCTGACGTTCGAGGATTGGGCCATGGATACTGAAATAAATTCAGCATGACGAAGGGGATAAGTAAGCCCCTCCCCTTCAGGGGAGGGGTTGGGGTGGGGGCTGTCAGAGTTACGCACCACTGCAAAGGCCCACCCCGCTGCGACTAGCAAACAAGTTTGCAAGTCTCGCTGCCCCTCCCCTAAAGAGGAGGGGGTGGCGGTGACTTCTACCTTTGGTCGTCATCCGCCGACTCCGTAATTTTCAGGTTTCAATTCAGCCATGACCACCATCCCCGCCGCGCGGCTTCATGCTATCATCAACCGCCACGCCGAACTCCAGGCGCGGCTGGCGTCGGGGACGCTCGACGGCGCGGCGTTTGTGCAGGCGTCAAAGGATTTTGCCGAGCTGGAACCGGTGGTCGCGGCGGCGGAGGTGCTGCGTAAATTGCGCGATGATCGCGACGCGGCGCAGGGGATGATGGCCGAGCCCGATGCCGAGATGAAGGCGATGGCCGCCGAGGAAGTCGTCGCCATCGACGCGGCGCTGCCGGGGGCCGAGGTCGCGCTCGCGCTGCTGATGCTGCCCAAGGACATTGCCGACGAACGCGCCGCGATGCTGGAAATCCGTGCGGGCACCGGCGGCGACGAGGCGGCGCTGTTCGCGGGTGATTTGCTGCGCATGTACAGCAAATATGCCGAAAACCACGGCTGGCGCGTCGAAATCGTGTCGGCGAGCGAGGCCGAGGTCGGCGGGTATAAGGAAGTCGTCGCCAGCGTGTCGGGGCAGGGCGTCTTCGCCAAGCTGAAGTTCGAAAGCGGCGTGCACCGGGTGCAGCGCGTGCCTGTGACCGAAAGCGGCGGGCGCATCCACACCAGCGCGGCGACGGTCGCGGTGTTGCCTGAGGCCGAAGAGGTCGATGTGACGATCAACGAGGGCGATCTGAAGGTCGATATCTATCGTTCGTCGGGCGCGGGCGGCCAGCATGTCAACACCACCGACAGCGCGATCCGTATCACCCACCTGCCCACCGGGCTGGTGGTGATCCAGCAGGACCAGCGCAGCCAGCACAAGAACCGCGCAAAGGCGATGCAGGTGCTGCGCACGCGGCTTTACGATCTGGAACGCGAAAAACTGCACAGCGCGCGCGCGGGTGACCGCAAGGCGATGGTCGGGTCGGGCGACCGGTCCGAACGCATCCGCACCTATAATTTTCCGCAGGGCCGGGTGACCGACCACCGGATCAACCTGACGCTGCACCGGCTGCCCGAAATCCTGGAAGGCGCGATGGACGAGCTGATCGCCGCGCTGATCGCCGAGGATCAGGCCGAACGGCTGGCGGGGCTGAATGACTGACGTGCGATGACAGCGGTGGCTGGAGCACTGCGCGACGCGGCGGCGCGGCTGGCGGGGGTCAGCGACACGCCGCGGCTCGATGCCGAGCTGCTGATGGCCCACGCGCTGGGGGTCGAACGCGGGACGTTACTGCTTGATCTGGTTCGGTTTTCACTGCCCGAAGGCTTTGCGGCGCTGGTCGCGCGGCGCAGCGCGCACGAACCCGTCGCCTATATCATCGGACACGCCGAATTCTGGAGCCTTCGCCTGCGTGTCGGGCCCGGCGTGCTCATCCCCCGCGCCGACAGCGAGAAGCTGATCGAGGCAGCAATTGCGCATTTTCAACATGTTACGCCGCCGCGCACGATCCTTGATCTGGGCACCGGGCCGGGAACCTTGCTGCTCGCGGCGCTCAGCGTCTGGCCCGATGCGCGCGGG
>JBEGPL010000326.1:0-14735 GCA_041181445.1 Pseudomonadota bacterium | reverse complement strand
GGCCTTCGCCCGCGATGCTGCCGGTGTCGCCGACGCCATACCAGTCATAGGCCTTTGCCCCGTGCCACGCCGCCTCGGTCGAGGCGCGGTCTTCGGTCCCCAGATGGCCAATGATCATGCGCAGTTTGATCCGGTCGAACAGCCCCTCGGCCTCCGCCACTTCGGCGAGTTTGCGGATATAATCGACAAAACCGACCATCACGGTGACACCGAAATCGGCCATCAGCCCGACCTGGTTGACCGACCGCGTCTCGATGCCCGTGCCCGCCGACAGAAAGATCGAATTGGTGAAATGGGTCACCGATTCGCGGATATAATGGCCGCCGTTGATCATGCCATGGCCATAGACCGAATGGACGACGTCATCGGGGGAGAGGCCGAGCCAGCGGTACATGCGTCCGACGAGCAGATTGCCGACCTCGCGCCCCTTCGGCCCGAACAGCAAGGTTTGCGGCCGCCCGGTGGTGCCCGACGTCGTGTGCAGGATTGCGGGCGGCCGGTCCGCCCCGCCGCCTGTCCGGAAATCAAGTCCGGCGAAATCGCCATAGGGCGGATGATCGGCAATCGATGCCATCAGGTCGCTCTTGTCATAGACGGGCAGCTTGGTGATGTCGGCAAGTCCGCGGATGTCGCCGGGCTCGATACCCTGCGCGCCCCAGTGGCGGCGATAGAAGGGCACGTCCCAGCCGCGCGCCACCAGCTTCAGAAATTGCTTGTTCTGAATCGCGAAAAGCTCGTCGCGCGACATCGACTTGTATCGCGCGGTGAACGCATCGCCGACCGGATAGTCGGCCAGCATTTGTTTGATATCGAGGGCTTCGAAATAGGTGGGATAGGTCATCAAAATCTCTGTCTTTTCCTCGTCATGCTGAACCTGTTTCAGGGTGCCGAATAGGGTGTGGTTGCAAAGGCAAGCGGGTCGTCGAAAATGCGTTCGTCGGCTTGCCGCGCAAGCGCGCGGCACAAATCATATTTCGCCGCCGATTGCGCGGGCGACATCGGTGCGTCGGGGCTGCCCAGATTGGCCGCGATGACGCGCTCAACCACGGTGCCGTCGCGCATCGTGACCACCAACCGCTGCGGGGCGAGCGCGTTGCCATCGGGATTATCGTCGCGCACGACCTCCACCCGTTCGGCGAGCGCCGCGACGCTGACATCGTGGCGCGGGTCGATGTGGCCGTCGCGCAGCATCAGCGGTGCGAGGAAGGCCAGGCACAGCCGGTTGTAACTCATCGGCGCGTCGGCCTGATAGGGCCGCCCGACGAGCCGGTGGACCAGCGGCGGGGCGTGGAGGGTGATGTTTGCGACGTCGCCGATTGGCAACGCCATGTCCTGCAACGCGCCGAGCGCACCGTGGCTGGCGCGGCCCGAGGGGAAAGGTTTGGTGCTGACCTCGCCGATCCGCCACACCTGCCCCAGCGTCGCCGTATAGCGCGCGAGATCGAGCGGTTCGATCAGCGCAGCATAGCCGAACGGCCCCTCGATCGGATCGCGCGGGCCGTTCATCCCCGCGCGGGCCAGGTCGACCGCGACGACCGCCGCGTGCGCGGCGTTGGCAATTTGCAGCGGCAATGTCACCGACGCCTCGACATGCGCCTGCATCGTGCCACTTGCGAAGCCGCAGGCAATGCCGAGCACATCGGCCATTTGCGCGCGGTTCAACCCCTCCAACCGTGCGGCGCCCAGCGCCGCACCGATCACGCCCGCCGTGGCAGGGCGAAAGAAACGCATCGGCGTGGTTGCGGCAAGGCCGATGCCGCTGGCGATGTCGACGCCGACCGCGAGCGATGTCAGGAACGCCTCTTGGTCGCTGCCACCCATCCGGTCGGACACGGCGAGCAGCGCGGCGGTGATCGTCGACAGCGCGTGCACAACCGCGCCCTCGTGCACCGCATCCCATTCCAGACAATGGAACGCAAAGCCGTTGAAAAATGCAGCGGCGGGTGCGGGGAAGCTATCGCCCGCCAAAACCGGTTGTGCCGCGCCTGTCGAAGCGCGTGCTGGGTCTGCACGTCCTCCGACAAGCTCAGGACGAATGGGGCTTTTGATCGACAGCAACCGCGCACCGCCGCCCTGTCCCCAGCCGCGCACGGCCGACAGCAGCAGGGCGGCCTGCGGTGACATCGCCCCCGCCGCACCGCCCGCCAGCGTGTCGGCGAGCAACCGCAGTGCATCGGCGCGCACGGCTGGCGGCAACGCATGCGGCGCGGCGGCGAAGTCGAGGATGGCAGCGGTATGCGTCATTTATCCTCCCCAAGCTTGCTTGGGGAGGGGGACCATCGCGCAGCGATGGGGGAGGGGTATGCCGACCGCGCGCCAACACCCCTCCACCGTCCTGCGGACGGTCCCCCTCCCCATTCAGAGATTGGAGTGGATGTCATTGCAGCCAATCCGAAAGCATCGCGGCGATCGCCCCCGCATCGTCGCCATGCAGCGCCAGCTCAACTGCCCGGTCGGCTTCTTCAGCCGCCAGCCCGCCCCATTCGCCAAGCATGTGCATCTTCGCGATGATGTCCGCTGCGCTCACCGGTCGTTCGGGGTCGCCGCGCGTGTCGACCAGTTCCAGCCCGTTGACCCGCGCGCCGAAATGCGCGGGGTAGCGCGCGCTGATCGCCGGGTCTTCGATCACCGTCACCCGCGCGCGCAGCGGAGCCAGCGCAGCGATGGCCTCTGGCGTGAAGTCCGCCGGTTCGGCGTTCCGCCCGTCGGCGATGACGGCGACGGCGTGCTGGAGCGAGAATTTCGCGTCACTTTCGGTCACCGGATCGGGCCGGTCGCAAAAGCTGATCGCGTCGGCATAGGTTTCGACGCGAAAGGGTGCAGTGAGCCGCCCCGCCGCGCGCAGTTCGAGCGCGCAATCGATCACCGGATGCGCGTGGCGGCACGCCGCCCATGGCTTGAAGCTCACCTCATGAATCCGCCACTGGTCGGGAAAAGTCATCGGCTTGGGTTCGCGGGTCATCGCTTCGTACAGACCCTGCGGCCCTTCAAGAATGAACCGAGGTCCACTCACGCCCTTTTCAGCTTTGTAGGCGGCCTCCGTTCCGGTGCGAATGACATGCGCGCAGTGCCATTGCTTCGTGTCAACGTCGTCATGCCTCATGTGCCAAAAGCCGCCTGCAACAGACAATGCGTTGGCAATTGCCCAGCTGGTCTTGCGCTCATCCAAGCACTGCAATCTTGAAAACGCTCCTGCAGCACCAGCATAGCCAGCGGTGGTCGTTGGATGCCAGTGAGAATAGTGGTAGGCGTCTAGGGTCGATCCGACCGCGATCATCGCTTCGTAGCCAGCAATTGCAGCATCGAGCAGATCAGAAAATGGCCAAGCGTAATCGCCAAAAGCCGTGGGCCAAACAATTGGCCCGGGATGCAGCAGCGCTCCTTTGTGGACATCATCCATCTCAAGAACATTTCCGAGATACGCGGATACTTCTTGTGACTGGTAGAGTTTGCCCATGGTTTTAGCGATACGCGAATTGCGCGCCCCGGCCACGCACGCCAGCCAGTCGAGCAAATGCAGCCGCGCCCTTTGCCGCGTTGCCTCATCAATGGGCCGCTGCAAATGTTTGGCCAATTGCTCCGTCAGGCTATAGGGGGATGTCATGCGGCGCACTTCGTCGCGCGGGGAGACGATGTTTGGCCGGTAAGCCGCGTTATCTGGAACTGGCCGAAGATTTGCGCGCGCGCATCTTGTCGGGTGCGCTGCCCGCAAACGACCAGTTTCCGACCGAAAATGCGCTGTGCGCCGAACATGGCGTCAGCCGCTTTACCGTGCGTGAGGCGCTGCGCCGCTTGCAGAACGAGGGGCTGATCACCCGCAAACGCGGGTCGGGCACGCTGGTTCAGCCGGCGGCGGCGCGCGGCGGCGCGCTGCACCAGCCGCTGTCGAATGTCGGCGAACTGCTGCAATATGCGCGCGAGACCGAAGTGCGCTTTTCGGCCATGGGTCTGGCCACATTGCCCGCCCCCTATGCCGAACAGATCGCCGACGAATGTGGCGGCAAATGGTTCTATTTCCGCGGTCTGCGCAGCCAGACATCCGACGCCCTGCCGATCGCGCTGACCGAAGCCTTTGTCGCCGAACGGCTGCGCGACGCCGTCGCCCGCATCGATTTGAAGGGCGACACGCTGTTCCGCCAGATCGAGCTGGAAACCGGGCAGGAAACCGGCCGCGTCACCCAGGATATTCAGGCAACCGCGGCCGATGCCGAGGTCGCCGACGCGCTCGCCATCGACGTCGGCGCGCCGGTGCTGCGCATCCTGCGCTGTTATTACGACCGCAAGGGACGCCTGTTTGAAATCAGCGCGAGCCACCATCCCGGCGAGCGTTTTGCCTATGCGATGCATATCGACATCGATCACTGATCGCCGCTGCCGCACCCGTCAGTTTCCATTGCCAAGTTCGGGGGCCGCCGCCGGTTGCCACGCCGGTTCGCCGCGAAAACGGATCGGCGGCGCGATATGATGTGCGCCATCTGCCTCCACCCACAGGCCGCGTTGCGCGATATGGGGTTCGTCCAGCGCCTCGCGAAAATCCAGCACCGGGGCAAAGGCGACATCCTTGTCGGCGAACCATGATGTCCATTCATCGCGGGTTTTGGTGGCAAAGGTCGAGCGCAGATAGCCGATCAACTCCCCCTGTTCCCCCGCCGGACGTTCGGCGTGCGCAATCAGGTCAGGGCGGCCCAGCGCGGTGAGCAGATTGGCCGCGAACTTCATCTCGCGCCCGCCCAGCACGATGTGGCGGCCGTCGGCGGCAGCATAGACCTGATAAAAGGCCGCGCCGCCCAGCGAGCGCTGCGCCGACGACACCGGCGATGGTCCGCCCGCAATCGCGCTGCCCGCGACATGCGCGCACCAGGGCAGCAGCGCGTCGAACATCGCGCAGTCGATATAGTCGCCGCGCCCCGTCTGCGCGCGCCCGACCAGCGCCATCAGCGTCGCCGACAGCGCGGTCAGCCCCGCCGCCATGTCGGCCGATGGCGCGCCGGGAACAACCGGTGTGCCATCCGGCCCGTCATTGACCGACAGAAACCCCGCCAGCGCCTGTGTCGCCATGTCGTGCGCGGGGTGATGCGCCAGCGCGCCTGTCTGGCCGAATGCCGAGATCGAACAATAGACGATGCGCGGGTTGCGCGCCGCGACGGCGTCATAATCAAAGCCCAGCCGCGCCATTACGCCGGGGCGGAATCCTTCGACGAACACGTCGGCATCGTCGATCAGGTCCCACAGCCGCGCTTTGCCGGCGTCGCTTTTCAGGTCGATCATGATGCTGGTCTTGCCGCGGTTGAGATTGCGGAACCACACCGATTGCCCCGCCTCGAACGGGGCCTGGTCGCGCGCAGGGTCCCCCGTCGGCGATTCGACTTTCCACACCGTCGCGCCCTGGTCGGCCATCATCATCGTCATCATCGGGCCGGGCAGAAAAACCGACAGGTCGACCACCTTGATGCCCGCCAGCTTGGCCATGGTCAGACGACCCCTGCCTGCCGCAAACCGGCAATCGCGGCGTCGTCATAGCCCAGTTCGTGCAGCACGGCGTCGCTGTCCTGCCCCAGCAGCGGCGCGGCGCTGGACGGCAGGCGTTCGCCATCGATGCGGATCGGACTGGCCAGAACATGCATTTCGGGCCGGTCGGGATGCGCGACCGTCTGGCGCATGCCAATGGTTTCAAGCCATGGATTGTCCAGCGCCTGGTCCAGCCCATAGACCGGCGCGACCGGCACATGACCCTCCAGCAATGCTTGCCAATGCGCCATCGGACGTTCGACAAAAACCGCATCGAGCATTTCTGTCAGCCCGGCGCGATTGGCCAGCCGTGCGGCCGGGCTGGCAAAACGCGGGTCGTCGGCCAGATCGGGATGGCCGATGCGCGCGCACAGGATGGGCCAGAATTTCGGGATCTGCGCCATCACGAACATCCAGCCGTCGGCGGCCTTGAACATCTGGCTGGGCGTGGCCGATGGATGCGCCGAGCGCGGCACGCGCTGGGTCACGTCGCCTTCATTCATGTACCAGATCGCCGGATACGTCAGCTGGTGCACCGCGCTCGACAACAGGTCGACGTCCACATCGCATCCGACGCCGGTGCGCTGCGCATCGAGCAGCGCCGCCAGCAGGCCGACGGCCATTTGCGTGCCCGTCATGAAATCGACCATCGACAGGCCAAAGCGCGCGGGCGGGCTGTCGGGTTCGCCGGTGAGCATGCAAAAGCCCGCTTCGGCCTGCATCAGATAATCATAGCCCGGCCATTTGGCGCGCGCATTGTCGCGGCCATAGGCCGACGCATGCGCGCACACGATTGCCGGATTGGCATGTTTGAGCTGTTCATAGGTCAGCCCGACCTTGGCCGGCACGTCGCCGCGCAGATTGTTGACCACGCCGTGTGATTCGCGGGTCAGGCGGTGCAGAATTTCCTGCCCCTGATCGGTCGAAAGGTCGAGCGTGAGCGACCGTTTGCCCAGATTGAAGGTCTGGAAATAGATGCTTTCACCTTTGCGCAGGAAGTGCGGACCGACCCCGCGCGCGGTGTCGCCGCCGCCCTTGCCGTCAATGGCGGGCGGTTCGATCTTGATGACGTCCGCGCCCAACTGGGCCAGAAACAACGTGCCATAGGGACCCGCGCCATATTGTTCGGCGCTGATAAAGCGATAACCCTGAAGCGGCAGCCGTGCGGTCATGCCGGATGCGCCTTGACCCACTGTTTGGAAATGATGATCCGCTGCATTTCGTTGGTGCCTTCGCCGATGCACATCAGCATCGAATCGCGATAAAAGCGTTCGATGTCATATTCCTTGGAATAGCTGTAACCGCCATAGATGCGCATCGCTTCCTGACTGTTGGCGACCGCCGCTTCGGAGGCAAAATATTTCGCGATGCCCGCTTCCATGTCGCGCCGTTCGCCGCGATCATAGACGGCCGCCGCGTCAAAGGTGAGCAGCCGGGCGGCGCGCGCGCGCGTCACCATTTCACCGATCTTGAGCTGGATCGCCTGATGTTCGGAAATCGGCTTGCCCATCGTCTGACGCAACTGGGCATATTCGGTCGCCAGCCGCAGCGATCCTTCGGCCAGCCCGACGCCGCGCGCGGCGACATTGATCCGGCCCAGTTCCAGCCCGCCGGTGGCCTGGAAAAAGCCCTGACCCTCGACCCCACCGATCAGATTGGCGGCGGGCAGGCGGTAATTGTCAAAAACCAGCTCACCCGAATCGATGCACTTATACCCCAGCTTTTCAAAGCGTTTGCCGGTGGTGAACCCTTCGATCTTGGGCGCGATGAACAGGCTCATGCCCTTGTAACGCGGGTCGGCCTTGGGATCGGTCTTGACCAGCAGTGCAAAGCAGCTGCCGTTCATCGCGTTCGAAATCCACGTCTTTGTGCCGTTGATGACATAGTCATCGCCGTCACGGACCGCCGTCGTGCGAATCGCCTGCAGGTCGGTGCCCGCGTTCGGTTCGGTCAGCGCCAGCCCGCCGCGAATTTCGCCGCTGGCGAATTTGGGCAGCCATTCGGCCTTTTGCGCTTCGGTGCCGAAACGCTCGACCGCGCACGCCATGATGAGATGCGAGTTGAAGATGCCGGTCACCGCCATCCAATAAGAGGAGATCAGCGCGACAATTTTGGCATAGGTCGTCGCGGGCAGGCCCAGCCCGCCATATTCGGTGCCGATGGTCGCCCCGAACAATCCCATTTCTGTCATTTGCGCGACGATTTCGGCCGGCCAGATGTCATTATGATCATGGTGGAGCACGACGGGACGGACTTCCTTGTCCACCCATTTCTGGATCGCGTCGAGCAGAGCGTTTTCTTCGTCCGGGTCCATTTGCGGACGGGCGGTGCTGGGCTGGGCCATATTGTTTCTTCCTCAGGATTCCATGGGGCCAAAGCCCCGCTTCCAGATCAGCATGATGCGCACGAAATCGCACACGACATCGCCATGCTGGTTCTTGCCGATTGTCTTGATCGTCACAATGCCCTGTTGCGGGCGCTTTTCCGATTCGCGCTTTTCCAGCACTTCGGTTTCGGAATACAGCGTGTCGCCCGCGAACACCGGTTTGAGCAGGCGGATGTCCTTCCACCCCAGATTGGCGACCGATTTCTGGCTGACGTCGGACACGCTTTGCCCGGTCATGATCGCGACGGTCAGCGGCGACAACACCAGCGGTTTGCCAAATTCGGTCTTGGCGGCAAAATTGCTGTCGCAATGCGCCGGGTGCTGATTCATCGTCAGCAGCGCGAACCAGATATTGTCGGCCTCGGTAATCGTCCGGCCGGGTCGATGCTCATAAACATCGCCGACGATGAACTCTTCAAAATAGCGGCCATAATTTTCGCGGTACCGTTGCGGCCCGACTTCGGTGACACCATCACGCATTTTTCGTTCTTTCCTCTTGTAACAAAAGCCTCTGATATCGCTTAATGATCGGTGATTCGAGCATCCGCCCCTCAAATCGAATCGCCCGTCCGCCCGCCGCATCATAGGCGGCAATGGCGCGCCGCGCCGCCGCGATCTGTTCGACGTCGGCATGAAAGGCGGCGTTGATCGCACCGACCTGCGCCGGGTGAATCGCCGCCTTTGCGGCAAAGCCCAGCGCCTTGGCCGCGCCGCACTCGTCGGCAAGTCCGGCGGCATCATCCAGCGCGATAAACGGGACATCGATGGCGGCGATGTTCGCCGCCGCCGCCGCCATCACCATCTGGCTTCGCGCCGCCAGCAACGGGGTCCAGGCCAGATCAACCCCCAGTTCGGCGGAAAAGTCACCGCCGCCGAACATGATCGCGGTAACCCCGGGGCGCGCCGCAATCGCCAGCGCCGCAGACAGCCCGGCAACCGTTTCAACCAGCGGGACCAGCCCGGCGGCGGCGTCATTCAAAATTGCTCGCGCCTGATCCATCTCAAACGGCGATTCGACCATCGGGATGAACAGGTGCGCCGGGCGAATCGCGGCGTCGCGCAGAGCCAAAAGGTCGCGCAGTCCGGCCGCCGTGCGCAATCCATTGATGCGAATCGCGGTGCGCGCCGGGTCGAGCGTTGCCAAAGCGTGCAGCGCCGCATCGCGCGCGCTGTCCTTGTCTTCGGCGGCGACCGCGTCTTCCAGATCGATGCAAATCGCATCGGCGCCGCTCGCCGCCGCCTTGGCAAAGCGTTCAGGCCTTGCGCCCGGCACAAATAATATCGATGCAGCCCCGAACATGTTGCGTCTCCGCCCCCCGAAAATAGACCGAAATGATCGCCAGACAACGTCGACGATTTCGGGCTTCACAATTTGTCCGGACAAATATAAAGTCAACCGGAAAGGCATTTCATCACCAATTTGTTCGCAGGGAGAGAAAAATGAGGGTTCGTTCCATATTGATGCTGGGCGCGGTCATGGCGCTGAGCATGACCAGCGGTGCCGCATATGCCAAGGGCACAAAGGCCGCCCCCGCGCGCATGCTCGACCCGTCGAAGCCCGAAGATGCGTTGGAAATTTCCAAGCGCGTCCAGTGCGGCGTCGCCGACGGTGTGCCTGCGGTTTATCATTGGTCGGGCAATGTCTATTCGCGCGTCGCGGGCGAACCCGACCGCTTGCTGTTCAAGGGCGAGGGCATGAACGTGCGCCAGTGCGTCAGCGTTACCGACCCGAAGCGCGGCAACGGCTATCGCCTCGTCAGCCGCGAAGTGATGTTCTACATCGACGTCAAGACCGGCAAAATCCTGCGGAAATGGGACAATCCATGGACCGGCGAGACGGTCGACGTGATGCAGATCAACAATGATCCGGTCAATTCGCGGCCCAGTTTCCCGATCAACGCCGATGGCACACCGTTCACCGCCACATTGCGGCGCGAGGGCCGCTGGATTTTCCAGCCGTTCGAGGCCCCGCTTTTCTATCACAACGTCCTGCAGGGTGATTATCAGGACTATGTCGGCGGCAAATATCACGCGATGGAGATTTTCGATTTCGCCTATGAGGCCGAAGAGATGCTCAACACCAAAAACCCGACGGCTTACCCGATCATTTCATGGGTGCGCATTTCGGACTGGATGCCGTGGATGAAAATGCGCGGCCGTCAGGGCCAGATGGTGTTCAACGCGATGGGCAACAAGCTGAAGAGTTTTGACGAGCTGCCTGCGGTGATCAAGGACGAGATCGCGCTCAACTATCCCATCTATACCGCACCGCCGCCGGGCGACGATCCGCGGCCCAATGCGACCACATGGACCGAATTCAAGAAATTGGTCGATGCGCAGCGGGCAGCAAAGGGCGAGGGGACACCGGCGGGGCATTGATCGCCGCCCCGGCACCTCACATCGGCACATCAGCCCGACGGTGAAAAAAAAGGGCCCGGATTTCCGGGCCCTTTTCGTTTGGACATGATCATCGGATCAAAAGTTGAAGCTGCCTTCGACCCCGAACGTCCGGCTCTTGCGCAGCGCGCCGAACAGGCCGCGCGGCGAACCGGTTTCGGCAAAGGCGGGACGACCGTCGAACGTCAGCCCCGACGACGGCACGCCGCCCGCCGCCGCACTGCCATAACGCAGGTCGAACCAGCGCGTCGCGAGCGGGATCGAATCCTCCTTGGTCAGGTTGCGGCCAAAGACGGTGATCGTGAAATTATCGGTCTTCACCCCGATGCGCGCGTTGAGCAGGAACGTGCTGCCGGTTTCAGCGAAATTGTCGGTCTGCACGAACTTTGAATCTTCATAGCTGAAGCTGCTGTTGACGAAACCGCGCAATGACCCGCCCAGTTCGGCCTCATAAGTGGCCGATCCGTTGACCGTCCACGGGCTGCCCAGCGGCAACCGCTTGCCGGTGATGTCGCACAGCGCCAGCCCCGCTGCGCTCGGGTTGGCGGTGTCGAAATTCGGCCGCAACCCGCCCGACTGATAAATGAACAGGTCGGCGTCGCACCCACGGGTGAATTTCGCGTCGACATACGACACGCCCATTGTCAGGTTCAGGCCATCGGCCGGGGCGGCCTGCAGGTCCAGTTCAAAACCCTTGGTCCGCGCATCGGCGTTGGTCGTGACGATCGACGTCAGCGAACCGCCGGTGCCGCCGTTGGGAATGGCCGTCGACAGCTGGACATTGGTCAGCTTGTTGGTGAACAGCGCGAGCGACCCGCGCAGGCGCCGGTTGAACGCGTCGAACTTGCCGCCGATTTCAAAGCCTTTCGACTTTTCGGGCAAATAGGTGCTGGCATCGCGCCCCAGCACCGCCGCCGCCTGCGCGCCGGCCGTGCCGTTGAACCCGCCCGGTTTGCGGCCGGTGGCGAAGTTGGCATAGAGCAGCCCGCCGCCGGGCAGTTTGTAATTCACGGTGACGCGCGGGTCGGTGCCCTTAAACTCGCCCTGGCGGAAGACGCGGCAACCCGATGTCAGCGCCGTGCCAATGATGGCGGGCGTGCACCCGAATTGCGCCAGCCGTTCCGCCGTCACACCTGCCGCGAAAATATAAGTCGACGTGGTGCTGGTCGTGCCACGGTCGATGATCGATTTGCGTTCGCGCGCCGACCGCAGTTCGGCAGACACCGACAGCGCATCGGTGATGTCCCAGCTGAGCATGCCGAACAGCGCCGAATTCTGGATCGTCGCATATTGCGAATTGTTCCCGCCCAGCGGGTTCAAAACCGTGCCGGTGCGCAACACCGGATCCGCAAACACATAGTCACGCGATTCGAATTTTTGCCGGTAATAATAGCCGCCAATCATCACCCGGAACGGCTGATCTTCGGGGGTCGACAGCTTGAGTTCGTGGCTCAGGTCGCTCTGTTCGCTGCGCGAGGTTGCGGCAAACAGCGGCTCGCCAGGCGCACCAAAAGTGGTGAAGGCTTCCGAATGGTCGGAGTCCGAACCCGATGCATTCTTGTTCTTGCGATAACCGCTGTGCGTCGACAGCACCCAGCCCGAACCACCCAGATCCCAATCGATGATGTTGGAAAAATTGATCTGACTGTTGTCGATGCCGTCAAATGCGGTGCCGTCCTGCGCGGTGATCGTGGTGCCGCGCAGCGTATAGGTGGCGGCGTCGGTGTTGATATAGATATTGTTCGGCTGCGGCTGAACAACGCCGCAGAACCACTGGTTCCGGTTGGTCGATGACAGGCCGAGCGGAGCCGCGCCCGCTCCGCGAAAACCCGCCGAACGATAGCCCGGCAGACAATTATTGGCCGCCGCGCCCTGCAGGAAAAAGGCGCGCGCGCCGTCGCGGTCCTTTTGATGGTTGATGCGGGTGCGCATCTTGAAATCGGGCGAAGGTTTGAACACCAGAGTCAGGTCGACCGATTTGGAATTTTCCTTGCCGACTTTCTGACCGGTGACATTGTTGATGAATTCGCCGTTATAATCATAATAGCGGCCGCCGATGCGGAACCCCAGCGTGTCGCCGATTAGCGGCCCAGAGATCGATCCGGCCAGTTCCTTTTCGCCATGTTCGGCCAGCCGGCCGCGTCCTGACACCGCCAGCGAATCGCCCGGGTCCTTGGTGATATAGTTGATCGCGCCCGAATATGTATTGCGGCCATAAAGCGCCGATTGCGGGCCCTTGACGATTTCGACGCGTTCGATCGAATTGGCGTCAAAACTCTGCAGATCGCCCTGAAAATAGACACCGTCGACGAAATAAGCCGCGCCGGTTTCGACGCCGAACTGGACATTGGCGAGCACGTTGGAGGCGCCGCGCACCACCGGACGGTCGGTAAAGCGGCCAAAGGCCTGGCTGAAGCTGATACCCGTCGCATTTTTGGCAAAATCATCGATCGAGTTGAGCCCGAGCGCGGCGATTTTGTCCGACGTCACCACCGAAACCGCGACCGGCGCGGTTTGCAGCGTTTCGCTGGTCTTGCGGGCGGTCACAACGATGTCAGCGATACCGCCCTGATCTTCGCTGTCGGCATCCTGAGCCGAAACGGCGGTGGGCAGAACCATGGCCGCAACGGCCGCCTGAACCAGTAAAGTGCGCTTGAACGTCGAAATCATGCCAGCCTCCCTGTTTGATTGACACCATGCTGTCGCATCGTGCAAAAGTTGTCCAGACAAATTCGAGCTGCGGGAAAATTGCCGCAAATGTGCGACTTTATTGCAACGCTATTCGCCCCTCGGCCAAAAGCGGCTTGCGCGGGGCGATCCGCGCTGTCAGCCTGTCCGGACAAATATGTGGCCGGCGCGGCGGGCGCGCTGGCTCGGCGGAATGGACAGGGACACGGGAACGCCATGAACGATGTTGGCCTGAACAGCGCAGCGGCGCAGCGCGGCGAATTTACGCTGGGGTGGAAAGTGCTGCTCGCGGCGGTGTTGGGCGTGGCGTGCGGGGCATCGCCGATTCCGATGAATGTGATCGGCCTGACCGTCGAGCCGGCGGTCGCCGAAATGGGCTGGACGCGGGTACAGGCGACCATGCCGATCCTGATCTATGGCGTGATTGCCGCCTTGCTTGCGCCGTTGTTCGGCAGCTTTGCCGATCGTTATGGCGTGCGCCGCGTTGCGATCTGCTCGCTTGCCGCCTTTGGCGTGGCGTTCGCCGCGCTGGCGCTGACCCCGGCGGCGAAGGGCGGGTCGACGCTGTCCATCTATTATGGCCTGTGGGTGGTCATCGGGCTGGTCGGCATCGGTTCGACGCCGGTGACGTGGAGCCGCGCGATCAACATGTGGTTTTACAAGAATCGCGGCCTGGCGCTGGGCATATTGCTGCTGGGCACCAGCCTGACCGCGATCATTGTGCCGAAACTGACTGTCTGGGCCATCGCCGCTTATGGCTGGCGGTCGATGTTTGCCATCGTCGCACTGTTGCCGCTGCTGGTTGCGCTGCCCCTGGCCATCGGCTTTTTCCGCGAGCCGACGCCCGCCGAACAGCCCGCTGCAATCAAGGGGGCGAGCGGCAAGCTGACCGGCGTGACGCTGCGCCGCGCGGTGGCTGACCACCGGTTCTGGCTGATCTGGCTGTCGATCGCCCTGATCGCCATCGCCTTTGGCGGGATTTTCGTCAGCCTGCCATCGCTGTTGACCGACCGCGGCCTTGCTTCGGCGATCGCAACGGTCATGGGCACGCTTGGCATGGGCTTGCTCACCGGGCGGATCATCACCGGCCTGCTGCTCGACCGTATCTGGGCTGGATTCGTGGCCTTTCCGCTGCTCTGTCTGCCCGCGATTGCCAGCTATATGCTGCTCGACCACAGTCTGGCGCAGACGGCGGCGGTGACCGCGGGTTTCCTGCTCGGCTTTGCCGCCGGGGCCGAAAGCGACCTGATCGCCTTTCTGGCCGGCCGCTATTTCGGCATGGCCCATTATGGCAAGATTTACGGCATGCTCTATATGCCGTTCGGTCTGTGCTCGGCCGTATCGCCGATCATCTATGCCCGCGTCCGCGACGTCACCGGCAGCTATGATGCCGTGTTGTCGCTCGCCATCTTTGCCTATGTGATCAGCGGCGCGTTGCTGCTGCTGCTCGGCCGCTATCCGGACGACTTTCCCGAGAGCGGCGGCGAGAGCGAACCAGCCGCGGTGATCGCCTGATCCCATGGCCACCGCCCCCGCGCCCTCCCGCAGCCCAACTGACGCCGTCGCGGCGCTGATTGCGGCGGTCGGCGCCGGCGCGGTTGCCACTGACACCGCCGCGCGCACCCTGTTTGGTCAGGACGTCTTTTCGCGCGGCGCCCTGCCCATTGCTGTTTTTACGCCCGCCGATACCGTGATGCTGAGCGCCGGGCTGCGCGCCGTAGTCCCCTTTGGAATCGACCTGATGCCGCGCGGCGGC
>JBEGPL010000325.1:0-7085 GCA_041181445.1 Pseudomonadota bacterium | reverse complement strand
ATTGGCGCTGCCCGTTGACGATCCACCAAAGCCGTCGGCGCGAATGTCCAGCACATTGCCGTTGATCCCGCCGCCCAGATTGTCGATCATCACCAGCCCGCCCGCCGCCGCACCGGCGATTGGCCCGGGTCCGACGCCGCCCTCGACTATGGCGCCCGCCGCGCCGTTGGCGGCCACGAACATCTGGTCGAACGCGATCAGCCCGCTGCCCGCAAGTCCGGCCTCTGTCCGCAGCAAAATCTGGCCGCCCAGGCCGTTGCCGGCGGGTGCGCCGGTCGTGCTGGCGCCCGACGTTCCGCCCGCGTTGACCGCGACGATGCCGTCAAATGCGATGCCGCCGTCGTTGACGATCATCGAGACATTGCCGCCGGTGCCCTTGCCGCCGACCGGACCCGATCCGGCGATGGCGGCGGCGCTGATGACATTGAAACCGAGCGCGCCGCCGTTGGTTGCGATGACGCCATTGTTGGTGGCGTTCAATATGATGTCACCGCCCGATGCGGCGCCCGCCGCGACAGTGACATTGGGGGAGAATGAATCGGCGGTCAGGTTGACCGTCCCGGCCTGAACCCGGCTGAAATTGTCGGCCAGGACAAAAATCGTGCCGCCGCGATGGTCGGCCGATTGGTCGAATATCGTGCCTGCGTTCAGATCGCCGGTGGTGCCGGTGTCGGCGTTGAGCGCACCGGTGACAAAGATCCCGCCGCGCGATTCGGCGCGAATGTCGACTTGGCCGCCGGTGCGCGCCCGCAAGATGCTCGCCCCGCTGGTGTCCGAATCGCCGCGCGCGCTCAGCGTCAGGTCGCCGGTGATGTTGGCGGTCACCGAATCGGTGACAATGGCCGCCGCCCCGCCGCTCCCCGCGCCCGCCGTCCCGATATTGCCCACCGGTGCAAAGCCCGCGCCGCCACTGCCGTCGGCGAGGACAAGTGTGGCGGCAAAGCTGGCGCTCGACCCCGGTATCGACAGCGAAATATTGGCAATCCCGCCGATGCCGTCGCCGCCGCGCGCATCGCCCTTGTTCGCCGTGCGGCCAAAGCCGCCTGCGAAGACCGACGTCGTGCCCGCGTCGAGCTGGCCGCCCGATATGATTTCGGCGGTGCCGCCAACGCCGTCGCCGCCGCGTTCGGTTGCCAGCGGGCCAAAGGTCCCGCCCAGACCCTCGGCCGAAATCTGCGTCGTCGGCGATGTATAGCTGCTGTTGGTCGTGGTCAGGTTCAGCCGCGCGGTGCCGCCGGTGCCGTTGCCCGACACCACTGCGCCATTGCCGCCCACTCCCTGTGCACCAAGGGCGAACCCCTGGAGCGCCGTGAGCGCACCGCCGTTGCTGATCGTCGCCCGCGCACTGCCGCCAAAGCCGTTGCCGCCAGTGCCGGTGGTGCCATTGCCGCCAAAGCCGAGCGCCGTCGCGCTCGCCGTCACGACATTCAGCACACCGGTCACATTGTTGACCAGAATTTCTGCCGTGCCGCCGCGCCCGGTGCCCGCGCCGCCCGCCGCCGCGGTGCCCGCCACCCCGTCGGCACGCACGAACAGGTCGGTTGTCTGCAACAGGCCGCCATTGACGTTGACGCGGGCGATGCCGCCGGTCGCATCGCCGCTAACCGGGTCGGCGGCGCGCGACGCATCGACCGTCAACTGGCCGGTGACCGCCATTATGCCCGGCGCACCCGGATTGGCAGGATTGTACAGGACGTTGACCTGTGCTGTCCCCGGGGCCGTGCCGCGCCCGCCCGAAATGACGTTGAACGCGCCCACCGCGCCGACCACTTGCTGATTGCCGACCTGGACCAGCGCGATATTGTCGCCGGTCAACGTTGCCCCGCCTAGATAGAAGACGCGGCCGATCTGCAAGGGTGGCGGACCAGCGATAGGCGGGCCGGTGTAGATGGTCCCCGTGGGTGCCGCGACCAGATTGTTACTGGCATGCGCGACGACTGCGCTGTTAAAGATGATGTCGGTCATGCCCAAACTGGCGGCGGCGGCGCTGGCGGGTGCGGCATCGATTTCGCCCGACGTGATATTGAACCCCGCCGACAGGCGCACCGCGCCATTGGGTTCAACCGCAGCGGCGGCGGCATCGTCGAAACCGACCAGCCCCGACACCAGCATGGTGACGGCGGCCGCCTTGGGCACCGCGACCATATAGATGCGGCTTTCGAGGGCGACGCCATCGACATGCGCGGGGCCGCCGGTCCGGCCACCATGGTCGATGACCACGCCGCCTTCGGCCCCGACCAGCACCGAAATGTCGAACAGGCCGTTGTTGGTGGCGATGTCAACCTGTTCGGCCGCAACATAGGCCGCCGACCCGTCGACCAGCACTGTGCCGTTCTGGACAATGCGCGGCGACACGACCGCGACATATGCGCTGCCGGGGTTGGTTTTGCCCGCGACGATGGTCCCCGCATTATTGACCGATGCCGTGCTGGCCGAAGCGCCGCGAAAGCGGATTTCGCCGCTGGGGCCGAGCAACCCGCCGGTGGTCAATATGTCGTTGGTGGTCAGCACCAGCGCGCCGACGTTGATGCTCGCCTGCCCGCCGATGGCGATGCCGTCGGGGCTATAGAACCAGATGTTGCCGCCGCGCACCGGCGGCACACCCGCAATCGGCGTGCCCAGATAGCTGGCGACATCGCCGTTCAGCGCGATACCGCGGCCCACCGCCGCGCCGCTCGGGATGATCCGGTTGAGGATGATGTAATCGCCCGGCCCGTAAAAGGTCATGGCATTGCCGGTCGGCAGGAAATCGACGTCACCCGCCGCCGCGCTGGTGTCCGTCGGGGTCCAGTTGATGACCGTTTGCGCGGTTGTGGCGACAACCTGCGTCGTGTTGGCCGGCGCGCCGCCCGCCGGGGGCGAAATGGTTGCGGTGCCGCTCACCACGCTGCCGCTGCCCGCGACCTGCGCCAGCGCGGGGCCGCCCAGCGACAGCGCGATCATCGACGCGGCGATCGCGCACCCCTGCATCAGCGCGCGGCGGCGGAGGCGGAACGGGGCGGCGGCGGGAATGGTCATCGTCATCTCTCAGCCCTTTTGGCAGTCGTCAGCGGCGGCCCGCGGCAAATTGCGTGGTCAGCGAAATCAGCAAGCGAACGTCGCCCTTTTCGGTTTGCAGCCCCGCCTTGCGCAGCGGCACCGCGAGCGCGAGGTCAAGCCGCGCGGCGTCGCCAAAGGCAATGCGTGCGCCGCCCCCGACCGCGAATAATTTCTGCGGGTCCAGCCCGGCAAAGCTGCTGTCCTTGTTCCAGACATAGGCGCCGTCGGCAAAGGCAAAGGGCTGGATGGCAAAGCTGTGCCGGTCCTTGGGAATCAGTGAACCGACGCGCATTTCAAAGGCCGCGCCGACGCCGCTGTCGCCGATCAGCACGCCGGGGTCATAGCCGCGACCAACGGTGAAATTGCCCGCCGAAAACTCTTCATAGGCGAGCAGCGCGTCGGGGCTCCACTGCACGCGCGGTGCCAGCGAAAAAGCAACCTGCGATGTCGGGCGAAACTCGGCGTTGCCGCTCAGCCGCAACACCAGCGCCGTGGTGTCGGCCTCGACCCGGCTGATCGGCACGCGCCCGCCGATGAAACAGGCGTTGAACGTCGGTCCGCAATCCTTGCTGCCGCCCAAAATGCCGACGCCTTGCCGCGCTTCAAAACTGGTCGCCAGCGACCAGCGCGGTTCGGCGGGGCTGAACCCGCTGCGCCCGGTGAAGCTCGCCGGGTCGATCCAATTGGCGTCGATCCGCGCCGAAACGACGCGCAACCGGTCGCGGTTCAGCGGCGTCGGCCCCAGGTCGATGTCCTGATTGACCAGATCGAACCCGGCAGTCGCGATCAGGTTTTGCGCCTGCCGCCGGACCAGCGGGTAACTGGCAAAGAAATTGGCGACCAACGTTTCCGATTTGATCGGCAGCGTGACGATGTCGGGCTTGGTCCATGCATAAGTGACGGTGCCGCCCAGCCGCAGCCCTTCGCCGCCGACGCGAAATTCATGCCCCGCCTGCACCACTTGTTGCTCGCGAAAATCGGCGGTCGAATAGACGCTCAGGCTGGTCTGGTCGCCCATGCCGGTCAGCCCGTTAAACCGTGCGCGGACGATGCCGCCAAAGCGGCCAACCTCCTTTGTGCCGAAATTCTGGACGTTGGCGTCGAACTGCACCGGCACCTGCGCGACGGTGACTTCGCCGATCACCTCGCCCGGCGCGCCGCCGGGGCGCAGCACCAGCTTGGCCTCGATCCCCGGAATGTCGCGCGCGAGGAGCAAATAGCGCTCGGCATCGCGGATGTTGAAAACCGGTTGGCCTTCCAGCTTGCGCAAATAGCGCGCGAGCACGGCTTCGGATGCACCGGCGTCGCCGCGCACCTGGATGCGGGTCAGCGTCGCGGCGCGGATTTCCAGCCGCAGCACGCCGTCGGTGATCGTCTGTTCGGGCACGCGCACCGCCGCCAGATAGCCGGCCGCGCGCAATTGGGTCGCGGCGCGGTCGCGGATTTCGCAGACGACGGCGACCGGAACCTCGCGGCCGATGAAATCAGCATAGGTCGGCGCCAGCGACGCCGTGTCGATGGCGGCGCTGCCGCTGAATTCGACGCTGCGCAGCGTCAATTTGATGTCGGCAAATTCGGGATTTGCCAGCGGGCAGGGCGACCGTTCGACCGTGTCGTCGGTCGAAACGGCTTCGGCGGCGGGGCCGATTGCGGGGGCGGGCTGGTCGCGCAGGATTTCCTCGCGCGTCGGGGCGGCGGGCAATGCCTGTGCCGACGCTGCGGTCGCGGTCAGCGCCGTGGCCAGCGCCAGCGCGGCGACCGATCCTCTCAAAATATGCGCGCCGTTTGTCATTCAACCCCCTTGGCATCACCGGGTGGGTGATTTGCCTCATGTCGTCGCGGGGCAGCCGTGCGTCGGCGATACAACCCCTGTTGCTGAACCCTTGGGGAAATGGTGTTTTTCCGGCTCGTGCCCAGCCGGTTACCCATTTGTCCGCAGGCTAGCAGACCCGCCGCGCCGGTTCAACGCCGGAGCGGCAGCCGGTATTAACCAGCCGCCGTCATGCGGCGGGCCGCGCGGCTTCGTCGGCCAGCGTGTCGACCAACAGGTCGAGCTGGGCCTTGCATCCCTTGGCCAGCAACAGATCGACCGTGGCTTCGACCGTTTCGGGCATCGCGTCGACGCTGGCAAAGCGCAGCGTCACCGGCGCGGGCAGGCCGACACCGCTCACCCGGTAATCGGCGCCGGTGGCAAAGGGCACCGCATCGCGCGGCCATTTTACATAATTGGCGCCCGAGACATAGGCCAGGCTCTGGCTTTTCGCCGCCGCGCCGCTGCCGGTTTCCAGCGTGAGCAGCGCGTCGCTCGTCATGTCGGGGCGCCAGAACAGCAAGGTTGCCGGGTCGGCGACACAGAAAGTCCCGCCGTGGCGGATATCGACGACCCACAGGTTCGGGCTGCGGGCGTCGCCGGGCGCCGGCACGGGATCGCCGGGGCCGCGGGTGAACCCGCCGCGTGAGCGCGCGCTGCCCTGTTTGGAAATCATCCGCGTCACCGTGCTGCTGACGGTCTGGGTGCCTTGCACCGGGCCGGTGGCGGCATAGCTGCCCTTGCCCGCAAAGGTCCGGGTCTTGCCCTTGTCGAGCACGACCACCTTGTCGCCGTCGACCAGCGTGATTTTTTCGGTGGGTTTCAGCTTTGTGCCGGCGGGATATTTGGTCGCCGACGGTCCGGTCGAACGCACGACAATGGACTGTGCCGCCGCCGTCCCCGCGACGCCCAGCGCCAGCGCCGCGCCGACCATTGTCGTCAACATGCGCCGCAATTTGCGATCAGGATAGGACATAGCTCTCTCCTCCTTTGGTGTGTTCCAGACGGTCTAGCAGGAACAACATGGCTGGTTCATGACCGAAGTTGGCCCGCACCGCTGTGGCATGGGTCACAAAGTCCGCTTTATTTTCATTGGCGTGCGCCGTGACCAGCGCGGCGATCAACGCGCGCTGTTCGGGGCTGAGGTCGGGGCGCGGCTCATAAACATCGACGGGCTGTGCCCGCCCGCGCAACGTGACCCGGCCCATCGGCACAAAATCGTCACGGCCGGTGCGCGACACCGCTTCGGAACTGGCCAGAACGCGCGTTTTCATCTCCTTGTTCGCCGATTCCAGCCGCGACGCCGTGTTCATGCTGTCGCCCAGCGCGGTATATTGAATGCGGCCCTCGCCGCCAAAATTGCCGACAATCGCGTCGCCGACGTGCAACCCGACGCGCGTCATGCCCAGCGGCGGCACGCCTTCGGCCATTTCGCGGCGGAACGCCTCGCCGGCTTCATACATATAGCGCGCGGCGGAGGCGGCACGGTCGGCGTCGTCGGGACGGCTGACCGGCGCCCCCCAAAAGGCGACGACGGCGTCACCGACGAATTTGTCGATCGTGCCGCCGTGGCCCAGCACGACCTCGCTCAACCGGTCGAGATAATCGTTGAGCAGCCGCGCGACCGTTTCCGGCGTCACCGCATGGCTCAATTTGGTAAAGCCCTCCAGATCGGTGAAGACGCAGAAAATCTCGCGCTTTTCGCCGTGCAGCGCCAGCATGTCGGGGTCGCGCATGATTTGCGTGGCGATGTCGCGCGGCAGATATTTGCCCAGCGCCGATTGCGCGAATGCGCGCTGATGCGCGCCGATGGTGCGCGACGCGGTGCCGACCGCGACATAGCCCAATATCCATCCCAGCGCCCAACCGAACGCGGGCAGGGTCAGCGTGTCGACCCCCCGGCTTTGCAGCCAGAAGGGAAAGAGCAGAAAGCCCGAAAGCTGCGCGACCAGCAGCATCGCCATATAGCGTGCGCGCGTGTCGATCAGGCTGGTCAACCCGCCCGCGACGACAACGAGCAGCGCCAGCAGCCACAGCGTTGCCGGGGCGAGCGGCTTGAGCGCCGCGCCGTCCAACTGCTGCGCCAGCATATGCGCGTGCACCTCCATCCCGATCATCGTTTTGCGTTCTTTTGACGCGAAATCGGGGATGCGGCTCAGCGGGGTGTTGAACTGATCGGTGTCGACAATGTCGCCGCCGATGATGACATGGCGGCCCTTGACGGCATAGGCCATGG
>JBEGPL010000324.1:0-3239 GCA_041181445.1 Pseudomonadota bacterium | reverse complement strand
TGCGCGGGGCTGCGCCCGGCGGCGACCGTCAGCGGGCTGATCGACCTCGGCAACGGCGTCGCGTTGCGGGTCGACAGCCCCGACCTGCTGGCACTCCACGACCGCGTATCCGAATGGTTTGCCGATGACCTGATCGCGCAGGACCGGGGCCGTCCGCGCCTGCACATCACCATCCAGAACAAGGTCGAACGGCCCGCCGCGCAGGCGTTGTTCCGGACGATGTCTGCCGCGTTTGCGCCGCGCCCGCTGACCATCGCCGGCATCGGACTGTGGGCGTATCGCGGCGGACCGTGGGAAGCACTGGGCAAAGTGGCGTATCGGGCTGGCCGTGCTTGACCGGTGCGACCGCGCTGACTATAGGCGCTCGTCCCCACCGCCACGCGCGTGGAGATGCCCGATGGGGCGGAGTAGCTCAGCTGGTTAGAGCAGCGGAATCATAATCCGCGTGTCGGGGGTTCGAGTCCCTCCTCCGCTACCAAATCTTTCCCGACCAGTTGTTCGACCGCGCGGCGCGCGATGGGTGACAGGTGGACATGGTCGTCGGCAAAGATCGCGGATTTCATCCGCGGGTCCCAGAAATCGGCAATATGCTTTGCCGTCGCGGTGACCGCTTCGGAGTCGCCCTGCGCCGCCAGATTGCGCGCGATTTGGTTGGCCATATAGCGAAGGTTGGCGATATCCATTATTCCGCCGCCGCAATATCGGGCGCAATCCGGCGCGAACGGGCGCTCCGTTCACGATAGTCCGCCTGCCAGTCGGTCGGGCCGTTTGACGGTGACACCTGAACGGCGGTGACCTTATATTCAGGGCAGTTGGTGGCCCAGTCGGAATATTCGGTCGTGACCACATTGGCCTGCGTCGCGGGGTGGTGAAAGGTGGTATAAACGACGCCCGGCGCAACCCTGTCGGTGACCGTCACGCGCAGCGTCGTCGCGCCGGTCCGGCTGGCGAGCCGGGTCCAGTCCCCATCGTTCAGGCCCCGATTTTCGGCGTCGGCGGGGTGCATTTCCAGCACGTCTTCGGCGTGCCAGATGCTGTTGTCCGTCCGCCGCGTTTGCGCGCCGACGTTGTACTGGCTCAAGATGCGCCCGGTGGTCAGCAGCAAGGGAAAGCGCGGCCCGGTTTTTTCATCGGTCGGGACATAGTCGGTGACGACGAATTTGCCCTTTCCGCGCACGAATCCGTCGACGTGCATGATCGGGCTGCCGTCCGGGCTGGCGGCATTGACCGGCCATTGCAGCGAACCGGCGGCGTCCAGCCGCGCGTGGCTGACGCCGGCAAAGCTGGGGGTCAGCCGCGCGACTTCGTCCATGATTTCGCCGGCGTGGGCATAGCGCCAGTCCAGCCCCATGGCGTTGGCAAGCGCCTGTGTTACCTGCCAATCCTCCATCCCGTTGGCGGGTTCCATCACCTTGCGCACCATCTGGATACGGCGTTCGGCATTTGTGAAGGTCCCGGTCTTTTCCAGAAAGGTCGATCCGGGCAAAAAGACATGCGCGTAGGTGGCCGTTTCATTCAAAAACAGGTCGTGGACGATCACGCAGTCCATCGCCTGCAACCCCGCCGCGACATGCGCCGTGTTGGGATCGGACTGGAGGATGTCCTCGCCCTGGATGTAAAGCGCGCGAAAGCTGCCGTCGCGCGCGGCGTCGAGCATGTTGGGGATGCGCAGTCCTGGTTCGGGGTCCAGTGTGACGCCCCAATCCGCTTCGAACAAGGCGCGCGTTTCCGTGTCGGATATATGGCGATAACCGGACAGTTCGTGCGGAAAGCTGCCCATGTCGCATGCGCCCTGAACATTGTTCTGGCCGCGCAGCGGGTTTACACCGACGCCGCGCCGTCCGATGTTGCCGGTCACCATCGCCAGATTGGCGATGGCCATGACGGTCGAACTGCCCTGGCTATGTTCGGTGACGCCCAAGCCATAGTAAATCGCGGCGTTACGTCGGGGCCTCGGCAAATCATCGCTGTGGTCAACGGCCCCCGTCGCGAACAGGCGGGCGGCGGCGCGCAGATCGGCGGCGGAGACGCGGGTGACCGGTTCCAGCACTTCGGGGCTGTGGCGCGCGTCGGCGACAAAGCGCGCCCAGTCCTGATATTCGTCCGCGTCGCAGCGTGCGGCGATAAAGTCTTCGTCCGCCAGACCTTCGGTCACAATGACATGGGCCATCGCGGTCAGCACCGCGACATTGGTTCCAGGTTGCAGCGGCAGATGATAATCTGCGGTGACGTGCGGCATTCGCACCAGGTCGATCCGGCGTGGGTCGATGACGATCAGTTTTGCGCCCTGACGCAGGCGGCGCTTCATCTGGCTGGCAAACACCGGGTGCGCGTCGGTCGGGTTTGCGCCGATCACCAAGATGACATCGGCGTCCATGACGCTGTCAAAATCCTGCGTGCCCGCGCTGGTGCCGAATGTCGTTTTCAGCCCATAACCGGTCGGCGAATGACAGACGCGGGCGCAGGTGTCGACATTGTTGGTGCCAAAGCCCGCGCGGACCAATTTCTGGACCAGAAATGTCTCTTCGTTGGTGCAGCGGCTGGACGTGATGCCGCCCAGCGCGCGCGCGCCATATTGCGCCTTGATCGTGGTCAGGCGGTCGGCAGCAAAAGCAAGGGCTTTGTCCCAGTCGACCTCGCGCCACGGCTGGTCGATTTTTTCGCGGATCATCGGCCGGGTGATGCGGTCGCGGTGATTGGCATAGCCCCACGCAAACCGGCCCTTGACACAGCTGTGGCCATGGTTGGCCTTGCCATCCTTCCACGGGACCATGCGGACCAATTGTTCGCCGCGCATCTCGGCGCGAAAGCTGCATCCGACTCCGCAATAGGCGCAGGTGGTAATCACCGAACGTTCGGGCTTGCCGATTGCTGCGACCGATTTTTCCTGCAGCGTTGCGGTCGGGCACGCCTGGACACAGGCGCCGCACGACACGCATTCCGACGACAGGAAAGTTTCATTGGCCAGCCCGGCGCTGACCTGTGAGGCAAAGCCGCGCCCGTCGATGGTCAGCGCGAATGTCCCCTGCACCTCGTCACATGCGCGCACGCAGCGCGAACAGGCGATGCATTTGCTGGGATCAAAATCAAAATAGGGATTGGACGTGTCGGGCGTCAGGCCCAGATGATTTTCGCCCGAATAGCCATAGCGCACGTCGCGCAAGCCGACAGCGGCGGCCTGATCCTGCAATTCGCAATCATTGTTGGCACTGCACGTCAGGCAATCGAGCGGGTGGTCG
>JBEGPL010000323.1:0-2753 GCA_041181445.1 Pseudomonadota bacterium | reverse complement strand
CCCAAAATCGCCAGCCTTGCCGGATCGCGCGCCAGCGCATAGTCATTGCGCATGTCAGCGCAGTCCTTCTCGCCCTTGGTCGACGGTTTCGGCCGCACCATCCGTTACTTGCGGATTTCGGTGACCGACCGGTGCGACCTCAGATGCCGTTACTGCATGGCCGAGGATATGACATTCCTGCCGCGCAAGGACATCCTTTCGCTCGAAGAAATCGCGCTGCTCGCCGATCATTTCGTCGCGCGCGGCGTCCGCAAGATTCGGCTGACTGGCGGCGAACCGCTGGTGCGGTCGGGGATCGACGAGCTGACCCGCCGGATCGGCCGCCACATCGGTGCGGGCCTTGACGAGTTGACCATGACAACCAATGCGATGCGGTTGGCCGAACATGCCGACGCGCTCGCCGCTGCCGGCATCCGCCGCCTGAATGTCAGCGTCGATACGCTTGACCGCGACATGTTTGCGCATATCACCCGCCACGGCGATCTTGATCGCGTTCTGGCAGGCATCAGCGCGGCCAAGGCGGCGGGCATCGCGATCAAGGTCAACATGGTCGCGCTCGCAGGGCTGAATGACGATCAACTGTTGCCCATGTTGCGCTGGTGCGATGCCGGGGGCCATGACCTGACCTTGATCGAAACCATGCCGCTGGGCGAGGTTGAGGGCGACCGCACCGATCATTATGTGCCGCTGCATGCCTTTATCGCCCCTTTGCGTGCCGCCCATGCCATCCAGCCGATCGCGCATCAAAGCGGTGGCCCAGCGCGCTATTTCGCCGTCGACGGCCACCGCGTCAAACTGGGTCTGATCACGCCAATCAGCCACAATTTCTGCGGCGATTGCAACCGCATCCGCATGACGGTTCAGGGCCGCATCTATATGTGCCTGGGTCAGGATGACCATGTCGACCTGATGGCCGCGTTGCGCGGCGGCGACGCCGCCGATCTGGACCGGCTGATCGCGAACGCGCTGGCGGGCAAACCCGAACGTCACGACTTTCAAATCGACGCGCCGGGCCGCACCGCCGCCGTCGAACGCCATATGAGTGTCACCGGCGGATGAGCCTGCCCTGCCCCCGCCGCCATCACCCCTGCCAAAGCCCCGCAAAGGACCGCGCATGACCCCCAAAATGGCTCTGGTGGCGTCGTCGGCGCCGGGCGCGCGCGAGGCAGAGGCCGAACTGCGCGCGCTGTATGACTGGGTCGAGCCGCAAGCCGCAGATTTGCTGGTCGCGCTGGGCGGCGACGGCTTCATGCTGCAAATGCTGCACCAGATGCTCGACCAGCGGCGCATCTTGCCCGTGTTCGGCATCAACCGCGGCACCATCGGCTTTTTGATGAATGAATGGCGCACCGCCGATCTGGTCAACCGGATCGTGAGCGCGCGCACCTTCATCGTCAATCCGCTGTGCGGCGAGATTGAGACGATTTCGGGTGAACGCCACCGCGTTCCGGCGATCAACGAAATCTCGCTGCTGCGCGAAACGCGGCAAGCGGCGAAGCTGGAAGTCGTCGTCAATGGTCAGGTGATGATCGAGGAATTGGCGTGCGACGGCGTGCTGGTCGCGACCCCGGCGGGATCGACGGCCTATAATCTGTCGGCCAATGGCCCGATCCTGCCGCTGGAGTCTGCGATGTTGGCGCTGACCCCGATCAGCCCGTTTCGGCCCCGGCGCTGGCGCGGCGCGATTCTGCCCGACAGCACGTCGATTATTTTCAATGTCCGCGAAGCCGCCAAGCGCCCGGTGAGCGCCGTCGCCGACCAGCGCGAAATCCGCGACGTCAAGACGGTGGCGATTGCCATCGACCGGTCGCGGCCGCTGACCCTGTTGTTCGATCCCGACCAGGGGCTCGATGAACGCATCGCGATGGAACAATTTATCGTCTGACCCCCCTTGAAATTGTCCGCAAAGCACGGCAAAGGGCCTCACCTGTCCGGCATATGCCGGATTGCTCCTCGGTAGCTCAGCGGTAGAGTCATCGACTGTTAATCGATTGGTCGCAGGTTCGAATCCTGCCCGGGGAGCCATTTTCCAACTGAACGGCGTTTACGAAAGCGTCGCCCACAGCAGGCGCACCGCCACCACCGCGATCAACAGCGCGGTCAGCCGCCGGATGATCAGCGGCTGCGCGATGCGGGCGCCCACCAAACTGCCGATGGTGCCGCCGATGGCCACCGCAATCAGCAGCGGCCAATAATCAGCGAGCGCATGGATCAGGCCGTCACCCTTGCCCTTCACCAACTGCCCCCCCAGGCCGAACAGGCTGTTGACCAGAATGAACAGGCTGGCCGTCGCGGCAATCGCGCGCGCTTCGGCCCAGCGGATCAGATGGAGCAAGGGGGCGAGGAATATGCCGCCGCCGATGCCGACCACGCCCGCCAGATATCCGATGCCCATCGCCGCCGCGACGATGACGGGCGCCGGCATGGCGACGGCGCGCTGCGTGCGCGGCGGCACAAGCAATAACAGGGCGGCGAGCAGCAGGCTGGATGACAGCAAGAGCACCAGCACGCCTTCACTAACCGGCGTCAACCCGCCCAGGAAAGCAAGCGGCGCGGCGAGCAGCACCATCGGCGCGGCGCGGCGCCACGGTGTGATACCCGCGCGGGCATAACGCCACGACCCACCACTGACGACAACCAGATTGCACAGCAGCGAAATCGCCGGAACCAGCGTCAGCGGCACGCCAAACAGGATCATCAGCGCCGTATAGGTCGACCCGCCACCAAAACCGACGCTGGCGTAAAGCAGCGCG
>JBEGPL010000322.1:0-3741 GCA_041181445.1 Pseudomonadota bacterium | reverse complement strand
ATCGGCCTTGCGCATCAACATGGTGAAGCGCACGACATCCTTGCCTACTTCATCGACAACGTCGGCCAGCGTCACGAAATTGCCCGCGCGTTTCGACATTTTGAACGGCTCGCCGTCTTTGAGCAGTCGGACCATCTGGACCAGCTTGACGTCAAAGCGCGTCTTGCCGCCGGTCAGCGCGGCGACGCTGGCGACGATACGTTTCACGGTTCCGGCGTGGTCGGCACCCCAAATGTCGATCAATTCGTCGGCGCGCAGCGATTTTTCGTAATGATAGGCAAGGTCGGCGCCGAAATATGTCCAGTTGCCATCCGACTTGCGGATCGGACGGTCCTGATCATCGCCAAAGCGGGTTGAGCGGAACAGCGGCAGTTCAACCGGCTCCCAATCGTCGGGCAATTCGCCCTTGGGCGCGTCGAGCACGCCATCATAGACCAGCCCCTCGGCGCGGAGCTTGGCCTCTGCGGCTTCCGGCTTGCCCGCCGCCTGCAACGCCGCTTCGGACGAAAACAAGTCGTGGTGGATGCCCAGCAGCGCCAGATCGGCGCGGATCATCGCCATCATCGCGTCAACGGCAGCGGTGCGAAACAACGCCAGCCATGCGGACTCGGGGGCATCGGCAAAAGCGCCCCCGTGCGCCGCCGCCAGCGCCTGTCCGACGGCAATGAGATAATCGCCGGGATACAAGCCCTCGGGAATGGCGCCGATGTCGCGACCAAGCGCTTCGCAATAGCGCAGATGCACCGACCGGGCGAGAACATCGACCTGGCCGCCGGCATCGTTGACATAATATTCACGCACGACCGTATGGCCGATGAATTCCAGCAGGGTCGCCAGCGCATCACCGACCACGGCACCGCGGCAATGGCCCATGTGCATCGGGCCGGTCGGGTTGGCGGACACATATTCGACGTTGACGGTTACGCCCTTGCCGCGATCCGACCGGCCGTAATCGCCCGCCTGTGCATGAATATCGCGCAGTTCGTCGTGCCACACCGCGTCATCGAGCCGCAGGTTGATGAACCCCGGTCCCGCGATTTCAACGCCCGTCACCGCGTCCAGCGCGCGCAGCCCCGCCGCCAGCAGATCGGCCAGCGCGCGCGGGTTGGTCCCGGCGGGTTTGGCCAGCACCATCGCGGCATTGGTGGCCAGATCGCCGTGCGCGGGGTCGCGCGGCGGTTCGACGGTGATCGCGCCGCGCGCCAGCCCCGGTGGCAAGGCGCCGTCGGCCTCCAACTGATCGAGAATCGCATGCAAATGGGCGGTAAAGACTGAATAGACGCTCACGGGTCCGGTTCCTGTATCATGCAAAGGGGCGCCCACAGCGGGGCGCCCTCAAATCGACATAGCACGGTGGCAGCGACGCTGCCGACCGGAATCATCGGCGGACGTTATATTCCAGCTGATCCAGGCTCATCTGAAAGCCGACCAGCAGTTCAAAGCTGGCACGTTGCAGCGCGGCGCGCACTTCGGGTTCGGACAGCGGGTCAATCGCGGCATCGCCGTCGCCTGCCTTGCGCTTGCGCGTAATCCGTTGCTGAATGTCGGCGGGCAGCGTCGCGGCGGCGCGGTCGACATAGGCCGCCGCTTGACCCTTGCCGCTGCCGCGCACCTGGCCGTCGGCAAAGGCCACGCTGACCTCGCCAATCCGCTTGGCCACCACGGCCGATCCGCCCTGCACGACCGTTGAGAAATAAGGCAGTTTGACCGTGCGCGCACCGCCGGCATCGCGCCGCGTTGCCATGACGTCAAAACTGGCGGCGGCATATACTTTCTCTCCGCTGTCGTTGCATGCGACGGTCAGGTTGGTGATCGTCGCCACAATGTCGATCGCGGCGGCATCGGTGCGACCCGGCGCATCGAACAGCGTGATGTCACCGGTGTGCAGCGGCACCCCCGTTGCCGGACAGGCCGACCGTGTTGCGGTTATGCCGACTCCCGACGACGCATCGATTTCATTGTCGCCTGCGCATGCCGCCAAACTCATCACGCCCAATCCAGCGAGCAACAGGGCGGGCAAACGGCGGCGAGCAAAATCGTGGGTCATGAACTCGATTATCCTTTTTCGGCACTGCGGCTCCGCGCGCCATAGACGACGCTCCTTATCGGGCGGATGAACAGGACGCAACGGGCAGCACGCGGCATCAAGCCGCTTTACGCGTGCGGACCACTTGGTTTAGGGGGCAAAGCGCTATGACCGACGCTATCCATCCCGCCGCGACCGCGCCCCGACGCGCCATCCGCCTTATGGTCGCCGCGCCGCGCGGCTTTTGCGCCGGGGTCGACCGCGCCATCCGGATCGTCGAGCTGGCAATCGGAAAATATGGCGCGCCTGTCTATGTCCGCCACGAAATCGTCCACAATCGCTTTGTCGTCGACACGTTGCGCGCGCAGGGCGCGATCTTTGTCGAATCACTCGACGAAGTGCCTGATGGCGTTCCCGTGGTTTTCAGCGCGCACGGCGTGCCCAAGGCGGTCCCGGCCAAGGCCGAATCACGCGGGTTGGACTATATCGACGCGACGTGCCCGCTGGTGTCCAAGGTGCACCGGCAGGCCGAACGCAATTATGAGGCTGGTCGGCATATCATTTTCATCGGTCACGCCGGGCATCCCGAAGTCATCGGAACGTTTGGCCAATTGCCCGACGGCGCGATGACGCTGGTCGAAACCGTGGCAGACGTCGCGGCGCTGGCCCCGGCCGATCCTGAAAATCTGGCATTTCTGACGCAAACCACGCTGTCGGTTGATGACACCGCCGCGATTGTCGACGCCCTGCTCGCGCGCTTTCCAAAGACAGTGGCGCCGCGCGGCGAGGATATTTGCTACGCCACGTCGAACCGGCAGGCCGCCGTCAAGGCAATTGCCGAAGAGTGTGATTTCATGCTGGTCATTGGCGCGCCGAACAGTTCGAACAGCTTGCGGCTGGTCGAGGTGGCCGAACGATCAGGCTGCCCGGCACGGCTGATCGAGCGCGCGTCGGCCATCGAACCCGCGTGGCTCGACGGCGTTGCCACGCTGGGCGTGACGGCGGGCGCGTCGGCCCCCGAACTGCTCGTCCGTGAAGTGATCGATGCAATCAAGGACTGGCACGACGTTGTCGAGGAACAAGTGTCAGCCGCCGAAGAAACGATGGTGTTCAAACTGCCCCGCGGGCTCGCGGCTGCCTGATGGCAGTCTATACGCCGGTTGACCGCGATGATCTGACGGCGCTGCTCGCACGCTATGACCATGGTTCGCTCCGTTCGGCAAAGGGCATCGCCGAAGGCGTGCAAAACAGCAATTATCTGGTCGAAACGGACCGCGACCGTTTCATCCTGACGCTGTTTGAACATCAGGTCGATGCCGCCGACCTGCCCTTTTTTGTCGGACTGCTCGACCATCTGGCGGCGGCGGGCCTGCCGGTTCCGCGCATGCTGGCCGATCGCGAAGGCGTGGTGGTCCAGTCGGTTGCGGGCCGTCCGGCCTGCCTGATCCCGTTTTTGGAGGGGGTTTCGGTAACCGAGCCGACACCTGCCGAATGCGAAGCGGTCGGCGAAGCCCTCGGGCGATTGCATGTCGCCGCTGCCGGGCATGCCGCCGCGCGCCCGAACGCACTCGGCGCAGCCAAGTGGCGGGCGCTTGCGGACAGCTGCGGTGACCTCGACCGGATCGCGCCGGGGCTGGCGGGCGATGTCGCCGCCGCGCTCGACACCGTCGATGCCGGCTGGCCGACCGGCCTGCCGCACCATGTGATCCACGCCG
>JBEGPL010000321.1:0-9334 GCA_041181445.1 Pseudomonadota bacterium | reverse complement strand
ATATTGCGCAGCGCGACGGCGGCGGCGACCGGATGGCCAGAATAGGTATAGCCGTGGATGAAATCACCGCCGGTCTTCATCACCTTGATGATGTCTGCCGAGACCGCGACCGCCGAAATCGGCAGATAGCCCGACGACATGCCCTTGGCCATCGCGATGATGTCGGGCTGGACGCCCATGGTTTCGTGGCCCCACATATTGCCGGTCCGCCCGAACCCGGCGATCACCTCGTCGCAGATCAGCAATATGCCATATTTGCGGCAGATCGCCTCGACCTGCGGCCAGTAATTGGCGGGCGGGATGATGACGCCGCCCGCGCCCTGCACCGGCTCGCCGATGAACGCCGCGACATTTTCGGCGCCGACTGCCAATATCCGGTCTTCGATGGCCTGCGCACAGGCGGTGCCGAATTCGTCCGCCGACATGTCGCCGCCTTCGTTGAACCAATAGGGTTGACGGACATGTTCGACCCCCGGAATTGGCAGATTGCCGATCGGGTGCATCGCCTTCATCCCGCCCAACGACACACCGGCAACGGTTGACCCGTGATAGGCGTTCCAGCGGCTGATAAAGACCGTGCGCTTGGGCTCGCCCTTCAGCTTCCAATATTGACGGACGAGGCGGAAAATCGTGTCATTGGCTTCGCTGCCCGAACTGTTGAAAAACACGTGCGGCAGACGATCCTGCGTCAGCGAAGATATTTTCTCCGCCAGCAGCACGGCGGGCGGCGTGGCTGTCTTGAAAAATGTGTTGTAATAAGGCAGCTCGCGCATCTGGTTGGCCGCAACCTCGACCAGTTCGTCGCGGCCATAGCCGACATTGACGCACCAAAGCCCGGCCATGCCATCAAGGATGCGGTTGCCGTCGCCGTCGTGGATATAACAGCCCTCGGCATGGGTGATGATGCGGCTGCCGCCAAGGTCTTCGATTTCCTGCCAGTCGGCCTGTGCGGGCAAATGATGCGCGACGTCGGCACGGCGCAAGGCTGCGATGTCATAATTGCGGGGCATGCGGATTCTCCTGAGCTTTAGGTCGCCCCTGCGAAGGCAGGGGCCGGTGGCGGTCGATCCAGCGGGCGCTGGACAGGCCGATTGCGGCCCCTGCCTTCGCAGGGGCGACGGGAAAGTCAGGGTGAAAAGCCGATCCGCGCCTGATAGCGGTTAAAGCGGGTGATCGCGATGTTCATAGCTCGCCTCTTAGCGCCTTTCCGAGCAGGCGGAAATAGGTTTGGCTTTCGCTATTGTCGGCGGTCGCCCATTCGGGGTGCCATTGCACCGCGAGCAGCGGGGCGCCGTTCGGCCGCGCGCTATACGCCTCGACCAGCCCGTCGGGCGCGCGCGCTTCGATGCGCAGTCCGTCGGCCAGTCGGCCGATGCCCTGATAATGGACCGAGTTGACGGTGAGATGCCGGGCGCCATAGGCCGCCGCCAGCATCCCGCCGGGCGCCAGATCAACGGCATGTTCATGCGCAAACATTGCGTCGAACGCGGCGTCATCGGGCGCATGATGGCGGATCAGATCGGCGCTGGCCGACGTGTCGCGGCGCAGCGTCCCGCCCAGCGCGACGTTGATTTCCTGAAAGCCCCGGCAAATGCCGAACACCGGCTTGCCGGCATCGATCATGCCCGCGACCATTGCCAGTGCAACATCGTCGCGGGCGGCATCGAACGGTCCGTCTCCGCTGGCGTCGCCATAGCGCGGCGGCGCGACGTTTGACGGGCTGCCGGTCAGCAATATGCCGTCGAGCCGCGGCGCGACCTCGGTGGCGCTCATCAGGTCGGGCAGCGCGGGGATGATCAGCGCCGCGACGTCGGCATAGGTCATCGCGGCGCGGATATAGCGGTCCATCACCGCCTGCGCGGGCTCGCTGGCACCGCCGCCGGTCGGAAACGCCCGGTTACAGGCCATGATGCCCAGGACAGGGCGGGGGACGGGGCGCGCGGTCATGGCCGCCAGTCTATGCGGTCATGGTCACCGGGCGCAAGCGCGAAGCGGCTCTACTTCGCCTTGGGCGGCGGGGCGACGGTAATGCGGACCTTCTCGCCCGAATTGCCAGGGAAGCCGGTGAACATCGCCTCGACCAGATTGGGCACCAGATGCTGCAGATTGTTGCTGCGCGACTGGGCTTCGGCGCGGCCTTCGAACAGCCGCTCGCCATTGTCGGCGCGGACAATGTTCATGTCGAGCGCGCTGCCATAAACGGTATAGACGCGCAGTTCGTCGCGCCCGAACGCACCATAACCACCCCACATCCACGGGTCGTACAGGCCATAGACAAAGCCGCGCCCGTGGTATCCGCTGACATAGGCCGGACGATAAAGGCCGCGCCGGTAAAAGGGACTGTAAAAGGGATCATAGAAAGGATCATAAAAGGCGGGTTCGCGGCGCACGCGTTCCTTGCCCTGATCAACACCATAGCCCAGCCGCACGACCATGTCGGCACGCTCGCCAGGCGCAGCTTCGCGATAGCCATATCCCGACAGTTCGCCCGCGACCATGCGGGCATATTGGCCAAATTCGATACCGCCTGCGAGCGCCGGGTCATTCGCTGCGATGGTAAAGCTTTGCCCCTGCGGCGCGGGCAGCTGTGACTGGAAGCGCGCGACGTCGGCGCGGAACGGCGTGGCAGCACAGGCCGACAGCGCCAGCAGGGCGGCGGCGGCAACGGCAGCGCGCACGGCGTGCGACCAGCGAGGGGCTTGCGTCTTGATCATCATATCCTCCGCGAGCCGATATGCAGCTCGAACGCCACCATAGTGGCGAATCGACGCTGAACAATGGTTGAACCATTTTGCGTGGTCAGCGGCACAGCCCCAGCGCGGCATAGGTGGCATCGAGCGTGGTCTGGGCCAGCGTGGCGGCGCGCGCCGCGCCCTTGGTCAGTACAGCGTCGATCGCGGCGTGATCATCCTTCAGCGCGGTAAAGCGCGCCGAAATCGGCGCCAGCGTTTCGACCAGCACCTCGCCAAGCGCGGGCTTGAACGCGCCAAAGCCTTGCCCCGCAAAGCGCGCCAGCACATCATCGGCGCTTTCGCCGGTCAACGCGGCAAAGATTGTGACCAGATTGAGCGCCTCGGGCCGCGCCGCCAGTCCTGCCGATTCGGCGGGCAGCGGTTCGGGGTCGGTTTTCGCTTTGCGGATCTTTTGCATGATCGTGTCGGCGTCATCGATCAGGTTGATCCGGCTCATGTCGCTGGCGTCCGACTTCGACATTTTCGCGCTGCCGTCGCGCAGGCTCATGATCCGCGCCGCCGCCTTTGGAATGATCGGGTCGGGCAGGGCGAATGTGCTGCCGAACCGTTCGTTAAAGCTTTGGGCGATGTCACGGGCGAGTTCCAGATGCTGTTTCTGGTCATCGCCGACGGGCACATGCGTCGCCTGATACAGCAGGACATCAGCGGCTTGCAGCACCGGGTAGGTGAACAGCGCGACGCTCTGGCCATCGCGGTTTTTTCCGGCTTTGTCCTTCCATTGGGTCATGCGGTTCAGCCAGCCGATCCGCGCCGTGCCGCTGAGCAGCCATTGCAGTTCGGCATGGGCGGGAACGCGCGCCTGATTGAACAGGATCGCCCGGTCCGGGTCGACGCCGCACGCGACCAGCGCTGCGGCCATTTCGCGCGTGTTGGCGGCCAGGGTCGCGGGGTCGTGCGGCTGGCTCAGCGCGTGCAGGTCAGCGAGGAAATATAGACATTCGCCCTGTTCCTGCATCGCCACCCAGTTGCGGATTGCGCCAAGATAATTGCCCAGGTGCAGATTGCCCGTGGGCTGGATTCCGGACACGACACGCATGTCAAATATCCCCATTTGGTTGCGGTTGGGCTGCAGGACGGCGGCGGCGGGTGAGCATGTCGACCAGATCCCTGTCGAGCGCACCGATGGCCCATGCCGCGGCAAAGAAAACGGTCATGCCGATCGTCACCAGCGCGGTCAGCGACCAGATGCGGTCAATCACGCTGCCGCCAAAATAGGGTGTCCAGACGCGCATCAACCCCCACAGCACCGCCGACATCGCGGCCACCGCGATCATCTGTTGCCCGATGCGGCGCCCGAGCGCAGCGGTGAAGTGGAACCAGCCGCGCCGGTGCAGCATCGCATAAAGCAAAATGCAGTTGAGCGTCGCCGATGCCGCCGATGCGCCCGCCAGCCCGACGATGCCATATTGGCCGACCAGAATGAAATTCAGGATGACGTTGACGATCAGCGAAACAAGCGCGGTCCACACCGGCGTGCGCGTGTCCTCGCGCGCGAAAAATCCGGGGTTCAGGATCTTGACGATGACATAGGCGGGCAGGCCGACAACCAGCGCCATCGTGATGTTGACCATGATCGCGCCGTCGAGTGCGGTAAATTTGCCGCCGACAAAGAATGCGGTGACGAACGCGGGCGCACAGATGATCAGCGCGGCGGCGGCAGGCAGCGTCAGCAATGTTGCGATTTCGAACGCGTTCGCCTGTAACCTTTGCGCCTCGCCATGGTCGTCGCTGTGGATGTGGCGCGCCAGCATCGGCAAGATCGCGGTGCCCAGCGCGATGCCGACGATGCCCAGTGGCATCTGGTTCAGCCGGTCGGCCATTTTGAGCAGGGTGAGCGATCCTTGCGGCAGCGACGTGGCAAAGAATGTGTCGACCAGCTGGCTGATCTGGTAAATCCCGGCGCCGAATGTCGCGGGCAGGATAACGACGCCCAACCGCTTGACCTCGCCGGTCAGCCGGGGGCGTTTGAATTGCAGCTTCAGCCCGGCGCGGCGCACCGCGCCCCACAAATAGACAAGCTGGACAAAGCCGGAGAGCGAGACGGCGGCAGCAAGCACCATCACGACGATGCTGTCGTCATGGCTGTCACCGCGCAGATACCAGCCGCCGACGATGCCGCCGATCAACGTCAGGTTGAACAGGATCGGCGCGATGGCACCGGGCGCAAAGCGCGAGCGCGCATTGAGCAGGCCAGAGAGCATCGCAACCACGCTGATGAACGCCAGATAGGGGAACGTGACGCGCGACAGAAATACGGCCAGCTCAAACTTTCCGGGCACCGATTGATATTCGCGCGCCAGTGCCCACACGATGCCCGGCATTGCGATCATCGCCAGCGCCGAAAAGCCGACCAGCACCCACAGGAAAACCGCGAGCACATCGTCGGCAAACTCCGCCGCCGCCGCTTCGCCATCGGGCCCGCTCAGCTTGCGCGCATACATCGGCACGAACGCGACCGAAAATGCGCCTTCGGCAAACAGGCGGCGAAACGTGTTGGGCAGGGTGAAGGCGAGTTGATAGGCGTCCGACGCCAGCCCGGCGCCGAGCACACGCGCGAGCAGCATGTCGCGGACAAAGCCAAAGATGCGGCTGACGACGGTAAATGCGCCAATCGTGCCGACGCCCTTGACCAGGCTGCTCATCGTCCCGGCTGTGCCTATGCGGTGCCGACGGGGGCGGCGTCGTCGCCAGCGCCTTCAGCCGCAGCCTGCTGCTGTGCCTGCGCCATGAACAGGCCGTGGAAATCGATGGGTTCGAGCAGCAACTGGGCGAACCCGCCATCGCGCACGGCGTCGGCGATCACGCGGCGGGCAAAGGGGAACAGGATGCGCGGCGCTTCGGCCAGGAAAAAGGGCTGGAGCTGGTCGGCCTCGACATTGCGCACGCCGAACAGACCCGCATAGCTGAGGTCGATGACAAAAGCGGTGCCTTCATCGCTGACCGAGCTGACATCGACCTTGAGCACGACTTCGTGGACATTATCGCCGACGGTCGCGGCGCTGATGTTGAACTGGACATCGACCTGCGGTGCACCCTGCCACTGATAGACAGCCGGGGCGTTGGGATTTTCGAACGACAAATCCTTCACATATTGCGAAATCAGGCCGATTGCGGGGCTGGTGTCTTCGCCATTGGGCAGCGGCGTGGTGTCGGCAATGTCGTCGGCCATGATTGTCGTGTCTTTCCAGTTAAGGGGTCTAGGCTCGCTTCGGAGCCGATTGGTCGCGCGCCTAGCAGCAAGTGGCGCGCCGCACAACATGGCGGCGACGGGTTTTGCGGGCGCGGGGCCAGCGGCAACGGCGCGAAACTTTGCCGCCAAAACTGGCATTTGAAAGTCGGCCCGTCCTATCCTATGTAATGTTCACACATTTCCCCCTCCTGATTTGGAATTGCCGGTGACCAACCTTTCGATTGTCCTCCTTGCCATGATCGCCGCCTTTCTGGGCCTGCGGCTCTATACGGTGCTGGGCAAGCGCACCGGGCATGAACAGGAACCGGTGATCCCGCGCGCCGAAGATCGCGCCGCACCGGCGCCCGTGCCGTTGCCCGCTGACACCGGCTTGCCGGCCGAAGCCGGGCGCAAAGACCCCGACCTTGTCTATGATCCCGCCGCCGAAAGCGGGCTGCGCGCGTTGCTCGCCGCCGACCGCAGCTTTGATGCGGGCCGCTTTCTGGAGGGCGCACGCAGCGCCTATCGCATGATATTGGAAGCCTTTTGGGCGGGCGACCGCGCCACGCTGCGCGACCTGTCCGATGATGACACGTATGAGGCTTTTGTCAGCGCCATCGACGCACGTGAAGCGCGCGGCGAACGGCTCGACAACCGGCTGGTGGTCATCGATTCGGCGCGGATGACCGATGTGCAAATCGTCCGCGGCGAAGCCCGTGTGACCGTCAAGTTTGACGCCGACATCGCGGCGGTGACGCGCGATGCCGACGGCAATGTTCTGGCCGGTTCGCTGACCGATGCGGTTCAGACACATGACCGCTGGACCTTTTCGCGGCGGATCGGCGACGGCGACCCGAACTGGAAACTCGACGAAACCGAATCGGATTGACGATGGCGACGCGCGGTTTGCCCCGGGCGCGCCGTGCGGCGCTGTTGCTGCTGACGCTGGCGCTGACCAGTTGTTCGGTGGTGCCCGAAGGCCGCAGCGGTCCGCGCAGCACGACGTCCACGCTGCCGCCACCGGTCGCCTCTGCCCCCCGCCCGGTGCCAATTGCAACCGGACCCGGCGCCGCGCGCCCGATCCCCGCCGTGCCGATGGCGACGCTCGCCGCGCCGCCGCTGGTCGAGGGTGCCGGCAACGCCTATGCCGCCGGACTGGTGGTCGGCCCGGCGGTCGCCGACCTGCCCATCGATGCAGGGCGCACGCGGAGCACGCTCGCCGCTTTCCGGCTCAGTTGCCCCGGTCTGCTGCGCCGCAGCGACGCCAGCGGGCTGACGCAGGCGGGCGACTGGCAGACGGCGTGTGACGCGGCCAAGAACTGGCCCGACGCTGACGCCGCCGCTTTCTTTGACCGCCACATGGGCACGGTACAGGTCGGCGACGGCCGCGCCTTTGCCACCGGTTATTTCGAACCCGAAATCGCCGGGTCGCGTACCCCGCGCGCGGGCTATGCCGTGCCGGTCTATGCCAAGCCCGCCGATCTGGTCGAGGTTGATCTGGGGCTGTTTTCGGCGGAGCTGAAAGACCGCAAGATTCGCGGGCGCGTCGACGCCCAGCGCTTTGTCCCCTATTTCGACCGCACGGGCATCGAACAGGGCGCGTTGGCCGGGCGCGGGCTTGAAATCGCGTGGGTCGCCGATCCGGTCGAATTTTTCTTTCTGCAAGTCCAGGGGTCGGGCCGCCTGCGTCTGCCCGATGGCAGCGTGATGCGCATCGGTTATGACAGCCAGAACGGCCGCGACTATGTCGGCATCGGAAAATTGCTGCGCGATCGCGGCGAACTGGCGGCGGGACAGGCGTCGATGCAGGGCATTGTCGACTATCTGCGCGCCGACCCCGCGCGCGGCACCGCTGTGATGCGTGAAAACCCCAGCTGGATCTTCTTTCGCGAGGTCAAAGGCGATGGCCCCTTGGGCGCGATGGGCTATCCGGTGACCGGCGGCATCAGCATGGCCGCCGACCCCAAATTCGTCCCGCTCGGCGCGCCGGTGTTCGTGTCAATGGACCGCGCCGAACCCAATGGCCTGTGGGTGGCACAGGACACCGGCGGCGCAATCAAAGGGCCGAACCGCTTTGACACATTCTGGGGTGCGGGGGCCAATGCCCGGGCGATTGCCGGCGGCATGTCGGCGCGCGGCGCGGCGTTGATCCTGTTGCCAAAGGCCAGCATCGCGCGGCTGACGGCGCCGCGCTGACCCGATGAGCGGCGGACGCCGTCTGACCGGCGAAGAAAGGCGGCTGTGGGGCCGCGTTGCGGCGACGATCAAGCCGATCACGCCAAAACGTGCCGATGATGCCGCTGATTTTTCCGCCGCGATAGACATGCCGCCGCTGCCGGTGCGGGGAAAGGCCGCGAAACCGCAGGCTCCCGCTGCCGCGCCGCCACCCACAGCAAGGCCGATTCGCCCCGCGACGCTGGCGCGTGCGACTCTCGACAGCCATTGGGACCGGCGGCTGCGGCGCGGGCTGGTGCACCCCGACCTGACGGTTGACCTGCACGGCCATACGCTGGCATCAGCGCATGCGTTGCTCGATGCGATGATCGAACGCGCATGGGCGCGCGGCGCGCGTGTCGTTCTGGTCATCGCCGGACGCGTCCGCCCCGGTGCTGACCGGGTGCCAACGCAGCATGGCGAGGCCCGCCCGCGCGGCGCGATCCGCGCTGCACTGCCCGACTGGCTGGCGCACGGGCCGCATGCTGACCGCATCGCCGCGACCCGCCCCGCGCATGTCAGTCACGGCGGCGGCGGCGCGGTCTATGTGGTGTTAAGGCGGGGATAGCGCGGCGGTGACGATCCGCCGGTAAATCGCGGCCAGCCGGGTCAGATCATCAACCGCAACCGCTTCGTCCAATTTGTGCATCGTTGCGTTGCACAGGCCAAATTCGACCACAGGGCATAATTTGTGCAGGAAGCGCGCGTCGGACGTGCCGCCCGTCGTCGACATTTCGGGCTCGACCCCGGTCTCCGCGCGGATCGCATCGGCGACGAGCGCGGACAGCGCACCCGGCGGGGTCAGGAACGCTTCGCCCGAAATCATCGCACGGACCCGGGCTTCGGGGGCATGGCCATGGACCAGCGCCTCGATCATTTTGACGAGATCGGCGCCGCGGTGCCCATCGTTAAAGCGGATCGACAGCCGCGCCTTGGCCAGCGCGGGGATGACATTGGTCGCGCCATTGCCGACGTCGAGGTCGGTGACTTCGATGTTCGAGCGCTGAAACCATGCATTGCCATCGTCCAGATGGATCGCGTCGATTGCCGCCAATATCGCGACCAGCCGGGGGATCGGGTTGTCGGCGAGGTGCGGATAGGCGACATGGCCTTGCGTCCCCGGCACGTCGATCCAGATATTGACCGACCCGCGCCGCCCGATTTTCACCGTGTCGCCCAGCCTCGCCACCGACGTCGG
>JBEGPL010000320.1:0-6269 GCA_041181445.1 Pseudomonadota bacterium | reverse complement strand
CGACGGCGGCAGGTCGATCAGCGCCGCAAAGCCCGCGGCCACTGGCCAGTCGGCGGCGGCCACCGGCGTTCCCGCCGCGCCCGCCGCCGCGCCCGGCCATGCGTCCCGGTGCCGCGCCAGTCCCAGCGTGATCCGGCCATCGCGAAAGGCACGCTCGCTCAACCGCCATGTCCCGGCCAGACCGGCGTTCGCCGCATCGACAAGCGCACCGATGGGCAGCGCCAGCGCGGCAAAGTCACCTTCGACCACCATCATTTCGCGCGCGGCGGCGATGCGCGCCGCGATCCGTCCGGCCTGCGCCGCGACCGCATCGGCGCTGGCCGCCGCGGGCAGGTCGATGGCCAGTTCACGGCGCCCGCCGCCCGCCACCAGCGCCGCCTGTTGCCCGGTCAGATAGTCGCGGGCGGTGTCATAATAACGCAGCCGCACCGACCCGGCCGCGTCGCGCGCGGCGGCACGGCTGCGGCGCAGCGGCGTCAACGGAAATCCCGGTGCCGCGACGCTGCGATATCCGGCAAGGTCCAACACGGGCATGGCATGTTGATCGCGGGGCGAAATCGACCAATTGCCCGCCAGCGGATCATCGCCCAGTGCCCAGCCGTCGACCAGCGCGAGCGGCGCGAGGGCGTCGCTGACCGTGTCGCCCTGCGCCGCATATCCGGCAATCGGCAGGCCGCTGCCCGTCACGCGCGCCGCGCCGAACAGGGCGTCGCCAATCGCCGCCGCATCGATCGCGCCGGTGTCGGCCTCGACCTCAAAGCTGAGCTGTGGAATCCGATTGCCGAACGCCGCCAGGTCCAGATCGTCAAAGACCGCAAGCGCCAGACCGCGATGTGCGACCGCCGCACCCGCGCCGCTGGCCGCACCGATGGCCGGGTCGATGGCCTGATCGGCTGTGCCGGGCAGGATGCGCAATGTCCCACGTTCCTTCAGCACGCCGTCGCTGCCGCGCAGCAGGTTGCCATCGGCCCAGATCCGCCGCACGGCGCCAATCGGGCGCGACGACAGCGCCACGGCAAAGGACGCGCTATAGCTGTAAGTCGTCGTCGATGGCCGCCCCTTGCCGCCGCCGCTGCGCGTGCGCGTTTCGATCAGGTCGGTCGCCCACACCACCGTGCCCGACACGCGCATCGTGCCGAAAATCTGCGGAATGGGGGTGCCGTAACTCGACGTCTGCAATTTCAGGTCGGACAGGCGCGGGCCTTCACGGCCCTTGGGCTTGAACAATTCGGCGTCGATCTGCTGGCCGATGATCGCGCCGATCGCGCCGCCGACGGGCCCGCCCAGAATCGATCCGGCGACCGTCAAAACCAGCGTGGCCATGGCCATTCTCCTCAAGAAATATGTTATGCAGCGCGCCAGCAGCCGAACATGTCGTCGCCATGCCATGGCGCCTGTATCACCCGGCGGCGGCGCGCATCGGCGTGGACCAGCATCCCCGGCCCGGCGATGCCGAAATGCCATTGGCCAAAACCAGCGTCGATCACCGGCACGTCGCCGGGGCGCAGCGCGCCGTCGGCGCGGACCAGCCCGGCGCGCAAGATCCAGTTTTCCACCCGTGCACGCGGCCAGCCGCGCAGCGGATAATCATCGGGCGCGGCGAGCACGACACCCGCACCGGCATGCGCGCACAGCGCCAGCCCGATACAGTCGACCCCGGTTGCCGGGTCGCGCCCGTGCAGCCGGAACCGCGTGCCGACCAGCGCCTGCGCCGCCGCGAAAATGCGCGCGCCGACGCTATCCACCGGGATAGCGGGTGAGCAGATCATTGCCGGGAAGCAGCGGCTCGCCGCGAAAATTGGCGGCGTTGGCATAAAGGTCGCGGCAGGTTTCCAGCCTTTTGTCGCACCCCTGCGTCACCAGCGCCGCGACCGGCAGCGCGGGCAGGTCCGGCGGCATCGCGGCGAGTGCCAGCACATTGCCCGCCGCCGCGATGATCGGCGTGCGCAGCCCGGTGGCGCTGCCGCCCAACCACAAGAGTTCGCCAAAGGCCATGGCCGCACCCGGTGGAAGGCCGGTCACGGTCACCGACCCTGCATCCGCCGCAACAATCGTCACGCGGTGGCGGCGCGCCGCCAGATCGACGCCGCACGCCCGGTCGCCCAGCCGCGCGCGGCACGTCGGCGATGTCGCGGGCACCACCGGCGCATCAAAACGCGCCGCCACCCCCGCAAGTTCGGCGGTAAAGCTGCGCCCGCTGCGCGCGACTTCGCCCAGTTCGCCGTCAGCCAGCACCAACCGGTGTGTATCAGGGTCGGTCCAGTCGACCAGCATCAGCGTCACCCGCGCATGGTCCCACCGTCCGGCGTCCAGATCATCGGCGCGGATCGCGTCGCTGGTCAGCGCGGCGGCGATATCGGTCGTCGCGGGGCTCAGCGCGTCGCTTGATTCGACCGCTGCCGGGCGCAAGCCTGGCGCCGGGCGATAGTCCAGCCCGTCAAAATGGAGCGGCGCATCGTGCGCGGTAAAGCCGATGGCGATGCCGTCACACCGGCTGATCCGCCAGCACCATGCCAGCGTCACCAGTTCGGTGCGCAGCCAGTCGGGCGCCGCCGCCGTCATTGGCCGCGCACTTCGATCAGCGGCACCGACGCGATTTCACCCGCCAGAAATGTGGCGCGGCTGATGTCGAGCTGATCGCGGGCAAAGCGCACCGGCACGTCGAACAAAAAGCCCGCCGTCACCGCCGCGCCCGGCGCTGGCGGCACGTCGAACCGGATGACGCCGCCGGGCAGCAACGCCCATGACGTCGTCACCGCCCCGCCGACCGCGACGCTGATCGCCGCCGGATCGGGCAGTCGGATCGCGCGCTGTTGCGGCACGGTCGCGCCCGCTTCGCCCGCGCCATAAACTTTGACCAGCGCGAAATTGCGCGCCGTGCCGTCGCCGGTGCCGATGCGCTGGTCGGTCGCGGCGGGGACGCCGCCGTCGGCCGCCGAACTCTGGTCGATGGGGTCGCGAAAGCGGAAACCACGCGCCGCGCCGCGCCGCGCGCGGTAAAAGTCGATGAGCGCGCGGACGTCGGCTTCGGACCGCACCCCCGGCCCGGCGTCATATTGCATCCGCGCGTCCTGCCACAGCGTGGACCGCTGTTCATACCCCGAATCGGCGCTGATCACGTCGGTCGAAAATTCGGTGATCACGCTGGCTTCGCGCCCGATGGCGATCGGGAAATGCACATCGTCAAAGGCCATTTCATCTTCTCCTGAAGGCGCGGCAAAGGCGACAAAGCCGTCGCGCGCGACCTGTGGCAGTGCCCACAGGATCACGCGGGCGACGCCGTCGGCCTGTGCATTTCTCGCCGCCGCCGCGATGGCGCGCCATTGGTCACGGTCCGCCGCGTCCAGCACAAAGCCCGCGAAATAATGCTGCGCTGAAACCGGATAGCCCAGCCGCGCCGCCATGACGGTGCGCGCCTCTGCCGTGTCTTCGCCGCGCCCGCCGGTGACCCAGTCATAATCTTCCAGCTGGAGGATATCGAACGCGCCGCCCGCCCAGCCGACGGGCACATTGGCGCGGCGCAGTTCGGGGGCGGCGGCGTCGAGCACGGTCGGCAGAAAGACCAGCACATGACTGGTCAGCGGTGCGGGGCCGGCCTGATCACGCGCCGCCGCAACCAGCGCCGCCGTCGACTGCGCCAGCAGCACGCCCAGCGCATCCAGCATCGCGCGTGCCGCCGGGGACTGCGCCCCGCGCACATCGGCAATCGGCACGCTGACCGCGCCCAGCGCCGCCGTTGTTGCGGTGTCATAGGCGCACAGCTTTCCCCCGGCATTGACCCACCACCACGGCTCGCCGACCTGAAACTTCGCCGCCAGCCCCGCCGCTTTGCCGATGCCGACAAAGGCGCGCGCAACCAGTTGCAGATAGCCCATCGCCGCGCTGTTCGCCGGGGACAGCAGCGCCGATGGCGGGTCCCACGCGGTCAGCGCCGGGGCGCCCACCGCGTCGATCTGGCGCCAAGACGGCGGGCAATGCGCGGCGAATAATTCATAGGACAGCGACCAGATGACACCCAGTCCCGCCGCCATGGCCTCTGCCGCAAAGCCCGCGTGCCACGCCGCGCACGGCGCGTTGATCGCCCCGCCGGTCAGACTGGCGCGCAGGTCGCCGCTTTGCCATTCCAGCCGGAAATAATGGCTCATCCCGACATAGTGGACGACGTCGCCGCGATAGCCGAGCTGGACGATCTGGCGCACCACCCGCGCCGGGGTCATATGGTAACAATCGTCATAGCCGTTGGCGATCGACAGGCTGTTTTCGCCCTGCACCGCGTCGCCGATGGCCAGCGTGCTGCCCGCGCCGCCGCAGCGCATGTCGTGCAGTTCAACCCAGCCCTCGGCGGGCGCGGTCAGCGCCAGCGCACTGCCGTCATATCCCGGCGGGACACAGCTGATCAGCATCCGGTCGATGTCGCCCGCAAACACCGGATCGGCCTGACCTGGAAGCAGAAAGCCGCCGTCGAGCGCGCCGAAATCCAGCGTGATCAGCGCATCGGTCGGGCTGCCCGCCGCATAATTCCACAGCCGCACATTCCAGATGCGCGGCGCACCGCCAGCGTCGCGGCCCTCGATGGTCAGCGTCGGCCCATGCACCGCGTCGAGCGCGACGACCCCGCCCGATGTCCAGCGAAAGGTGAACGTACAGCCGCGATAGTCGCGCGCCGTTTCATAGGCGAGCAGCGGGTGATCCCAGCGATCGACCGACTCCCAGATCAGCCCGCCCAGGTCGCCGCGCCCGTAAAATTGCGCATCGATGCGCAGCGCGTCGGGCGCGGTGGTGACCACAGCCGCCATCATTGGCCGCGCGAAACCGACCGTCCAGAAGCGCGGGTCGAACCGCTTGATCCAGCCCCGGTCGTGGTGCGGTTCGGCGGCGGCGCGCGCCCATCCCGCCAGCGCCAGCGGATCGCCGCCGGTCATCGTTCGGACTCGGCGATGGCGCGGCTGACCGCACGCGCCAATTGCCTTCCGGTTTGCGCCATGCGGACACGGTCGTCGCCGCCGCCGCCCTGAATATGGACGTTGATCACGGTTGATCGCCCGCCACCCGCGCCGGGATCGACCCGACCGCTCGACGTCGGCACGAAATATTCGGGGCCGCGTTCGCCGACGCGGTATGCCCGTCCGGCCGACACCGGTCCGCCCGTCGCCCGTCCCGGCGCACCGCCCAGCAGCGACATCAGCACCGACGCCAGCCCGCCAAAGCCGACTCCGCCGCTGCTGCTGCTGCCACTGCCGCCGCCGATGCCCAGCGCACCCAGCCCGCTGCCAATCGCCGCGCGGGCAATGTCGGCCATCACCGACAGCGCGGCGCGCTTCAAATCCTCCATGCCGAATTTGCCGGTTGTCACCGCGCGCATCAGCGCCGATTCAATCGCACGGCCCGCGCTGTTGGCCCCCGCCACCAGCGGCCCGGTCAGTTCGGCGCGCATCGCCGCGACGTCCTTTGCGAGGCCGCTGGTGTCGGCGCGCACGGCGATCACATAGTCATCGAGGGCGTCATCCATCGGGAAATATCTCCATCAGCGCGGCGCGGTCGCCCGGCGTGGGCGGCGGCACCGCTGTGCCCGCGACTATCGCGGCATGGGCCGCCGTCACCGCGGCCAGTTCGGCGGGGGTCTGGGTCCAGAATTGCGCGGGGGTCCAGCCGAACGCCAGCGCCGCCTGTCCCGCCAGCCGCACCGCATGCGCGGCGAAATCATCCGGCAAGGCGGCCACGGTCACGCGCCCTGCATGATCTGCATCAGCAACGCGCGCAGCACCGGCGTCGCGGCCATCAGCCCGCCGTCGATCAGCGACGCGCCGACGGCGGCATGGGTCAGGGTGGGGGGACGATCATCGATGCAATGCCAGAACAGGGCGGCAATTTCGTCCAGCGACGCGCGGCCCTCCGCCGCCCGCTCGACAAAGGCGAACAATGGCCCGATGTCGCCCTCCGCCGCGACCAGCGCGGCAAAACTCGGGCGCAGGATATGGGCCGTTCCGCCGATGGTCCACGCGGCCTCGCCGCGCGCCGCATTGGCGATCATCGCCGCGCTCACAGGCTGACCACCGCGCCCGACGATTCCAGGTTGAACGTGTAACTGCGCTCGCCATTATAATCGCCGGCATAATCGAGCCGCGTCACCAGAAACCGTCCGCGCATCCGCTCACCCGATTCGAAACAGAGTTCGAAATCATCGATGCCGCCGCTCAACGCCTGCGCGCGGATGCGGGTTTCGGCGACCGACCCGGTGAAAATCCCGGCGGCCGAAACCGACACCGATC
>JBEGPL010000319.1:0-4921 GCA_041181445.1 Pseudomonadota bacterium | reverse complement strand
ATAGCCAGCGTCAGCACATCGTCACGACTGACCGTGCGAGTCTCGATCACGATCCGGTGCTTGGCTTCCTGAGGGCCAAGCCCGTCGGCGCCGTCGCCATCACGCCAGATTGTCGCAGTATAACGCCGTCCGGGTTCAAGGAAGTCGAGCTTGACCACGCTCGTCCTGGCTTTCTCGTCGGTCACGCCGCCAACGTACCAAGCCGCCGAGTTGCGGTCCTTGCGCGCAAACACCGCATATTCCCCGACGGCGCCGTCGACCAGGCGGCTTTCTGCCCAGTCAGCGGGAACCTTGCGAATGAATGCCAGCTCGCGCGGATATCGGGATAGATTTTCCGGCAGGTCGGCGGCCATCTGGATCGGGGAATAGATCACCACATAAAAGGCAAGCTGGCGCGCCAGCGTCGAGGGAATCGGCGATCCGCCGCGCCCTTCCAGCGATAGAACGCCCGGCGTGTAATCCATGGGTCCGGCCAGCAGGCGGGTGTAGACAAGGCTTGGCACATGGCTTGGAAGGTTTTTGGGCACACCCCAGGCGTCATATTCCGCCCCGCGTGCGCCTTCGCGCGCGACCCAGTTGGGATAGGTGCGGCGCAGACCGGTGTCCTTGACAGGTTCATGCGGATTGACGGCGATCCGGTAACGCGCTGCCGCTTTCACCACCGCGAGATGGTGTTGAACCATACGCTGACCGTCGTGCCATTCAAAGACCTCTGTCGCACCGTCCGGACTCCGGGCGATGATCCCACCCGCATCCGCGACATAGCCGGTCTTGACCGAATCGACGCCAAGCGTGGCATATAGCGCCATCGCATCCTCAAGCTGATCTTCGTAGTTGGCGATGTTGCCACCGGTCTCATGATGGCCAATCAGCCGGACGCCCCTCTTGCGTGCATAGGCGGCCACCGCCTTAAGATCGAAATCCGGATAGGCTTGGGTAAAACTGAAGTCGCGGCCATTGCCAAACCAGTTGCCATCCCAACCCTTGTTCCAACCCTCGATCAAAACCCCACGAAATCCGTTGGCGGCCGCAAAATCAATATATTTCATTGCATTCGCCGTGGTCGCGCCATGCGTCGCGCCGCTTGCCCAACTGGCGGACTCAAGGTGCATTTCCCACCAGATGCCGACATATTTATGCGGTCGGAACCAACTGACATCGCCCAGCTTATTGGGTTCGTTAAGATTGAGTTCGAGATCATTTTCCACAAGTCCCGCAGGTCCGTCTGCGATCCGCAGCGTGCGCCAAGGGGTCATGAACGCGCCGTGCCTGACGACCTTGGCTCCTTGCGAAGACGGCGAAAGCTGGACCCGAAATCGCGAACCTTCCATCCGCCGCAACCACATTGCCGAATAATCAACCAGCGCGGCCTCATGAAATGCCAGATGCGTGCCGTCGGACAACCGCATCGTTGCTGGCGTGTGCGCCATCCCGATTTGCGCAATATCCGTCTTTGCATAAAGATATTCGTAGCGGTTCCAGTCTCCTGCCCGGATCCACCAGGCCGTTCCGCCAACGGCACGTTCAGGTGAGATATTGAATTCGGTGAGTTCGTCAGCAATGCGCGTTGCCCCCTTTCCAATGTCGGCGGCAAATTCGCTGCGCAGACCGACTCCACCGTCGAAAACCCGGATGCGTACGGTGAAACGACGGGGCTGCGCCGCCTTTTCCACAAATGACAGCGCGAGCTCGTTGTGATGATCGCGCACCCATTGTCGTTCACCCCATGGCTGTTCCCAGCGCGTATCGACGCTGCCACGATCTTCGCGTTCAACTGCAAAGTTGCGACGCATCGGATCGGCATCCGTAAAGTTGAAACCAAGGTTCGACTTGTCAATCAGCGGCTTGCCGTCGCGTGTGATGGTATAGAAAACGATGCCTTCGCCATCGGCATCGATCGTGACCATGATCCTTCCGTCGGGCGAAGCGACATCTGCGGCGTGGGCAGGAACGATCGACAGCGCGAACAGAATATACGTCAGATGCAGTAGAATTTTCATGGCGCCACAACCAATGCGCCGAATGCCGGAATACAACGCGCATAGGCGTGATTCACAGCGGCAACGACCAATCCATCCCCCAATCCGTCAAGCATAATCGCGTCCGTGCCCAGATTGAACAGGCAACGCAAACGCTCGCCATGGGCAATGCGCTCATAAATGAGAAGGTCGCCCTCGCTGCGACAGTCCACGACGGCACCGACGCGAAGTGCCGGATGTGCCTTGCGCAGCGCAAGCATCGCTCGTGTGTGGTTCAGCAACGAATCAGGATCAGCCTCCTGACGATCAACCGCGCGCGCGCGGTTCTCCTCACCCATCGGCAACCAGGGCGTCGTGGAACCAAAACCGGTGTCGACCGCGTCGGCTATCCAAGGCAGCGGTGTCCGCACACCATCGCGCGACAGGGTCAGCGGCCAATTGGCAATCGCTTCAGGATCATGAAGTTGGTCAAAGGGTATATCAACCTGTGTCAAGCCAAGCTCTTCGCCTTGAAACAAAATTGCATTCCCGCGCAGGGCGATAAGGAGAAGTATCTTAAGCCGCGCAAACGCGTCGGTGTGCTCGACGGCACACCAACGCGATAGCGCGCGCGGCGCATCATGATTCTCAAAGGCCCAGCTTGGCCAACCGATGCCGGGTAGATCTTGCCATTCGGCCTGCGCCGCGCAGACCAATTGCGGCGTCAGCCGGTCGGCATAGAGAAAGTTGAACCCATAAGCTGAATTCAGCCGACTTTGGCCTTGTGTATATGCCTTCATTTCGGCCTCGGCTTCATCCCCGCCGACTTCGGCTACGGTAAAAATCGCCTCAAATTCGTCGGTCACGGAACGAATGCGCTCGATGAAAAGGGGAATATCAGCATGCGACTGATTATATATCCGCTGCTGAAAATCGAATGGCCGTGTGCGCTGGCGGTTGGTGGGAGCTGCGGGCGGATTGTCGCGCAACAAGGGGTCATGCATCGCAAAATTGAGGGCGTCGATGCGGAACCCATCGACGCCGCGCTCCAGCCAGAAACGGGCAACGTCAAGCAGCGCATCCTGCACTGCCGCATTGTGGACGTTGAGCTGCGGCTGGCTGCTGAGAAAGTTGTGCAAATAATATTGTCCGCGCCGCGCGTCCCACCGCCATGCTGGCCCGCCGAATACCGACTGCCAGTTTGAAGGAGGTGACCCGTCGGATTTTGCGTCCGCCCAAACATACCAGTCTGCCTTGGCGCTTTCGCGGCTGGCGCGGCTTTCGGCGAACCATGCATGTTCGTCGGAGGTGTGCGAATAGACCTGATCGATCAGCACCTTTAACCCTAAGCCATGGGCGCGGGCAACCAAGGCATCGAAATCAGCAAGCGTGCCAAAAATCGGATCGACATCACAGTAATCGGCGACGTCATAACCGAAGTCGCGCATCGGCGAGGTGTAGAAAGGGCTGACCCAGATTGCGTCCACCCCAAGACTTGCCACATGGTCGAGCCGTTGCGCGATACCAAGCAGGTCGCCGATGCCATCACCGTTCGAATCCATGAAGCTGCGCGGATAGATTTGGTATATCGCCGCGCCGCGCCACCACGGTATTTTTCCGCCGCGTACCGATGCAAAAGGAAGGGCATCCGTCATCCTGTTCATTTCGCGCCCTGATCCATGCGGCAAACCGACCAGCCGAATGCGGGCAAGCTGATCGCGATACTGCCCGGCGCGGCGATGGTTGCCGGGCATAGGCCCTCGACCGTCACGACGCTTTGCGCGGAATAACCGATCGCAACGTTCGCGCTTTGCTGAATCTTTGCGGTATTGAATGTGAGCAGATATTCCGCTCCGGTTTCTGGATCAAACCGCGAGGCCGCAAAAATGCCCGGCTCTTGCACGTAGTGACGAACCAGTTGTCGACCGCGCGACAGCGCAGGGTGCGCACGGCGCAGCGCCGAAAGTCGCGCCACCAGCCTAAATAGCGGATGTTTTTCATCGAAATTTGCCTGCGCCGTGGTCGCGTCGGTGCCGATCAGGTCGTTGTCATTAAAAACGGCCGTCCGGGAGGCGAACATGTCTTCGCGTGCGAGCTGGTCGCCGCCGTCGCCGACAAAACCCTGTTCATCGCCATAGTAAATCACCGGCGCGCCGCGCAGCGTCAGCAACATCGCATGGCCGAGCATGACACGCGCGAGCAGCTCATCCTGCGAAATGTCGGGCATATCCTGTTTCAGCAGCGTTGCGAAACGCCCCATATCATGGTTGCCGAGAAAGGTCGGCAGGTTGCCAGCCGTTGCTTCGCCCCCTTCATACAGCACATCGCCATCAAAAGTTTGCGCGAGCACGACCGTGCCCTTTCCGCGGCCGAGCAATTCGCGCATCGCGGCCTGAAAGGCGAAGTCCAGGACCGCGGGCAATTTGTCTCGACGTGTATATTCTGCGATGTACCCGTTTTGTGGCACATCCTTATAAACTTCGCCGAACATGGCGAAATTGGGGATGCCCCTGGCCTTGGCCCGCGCCAGGACGGCCGGGACAAACACCTGCCAAAACCCGGGGTCGACATGGCGTGCCGTGTCGATGCGGAACCCGTCAATGCCGGTCCGGTCGATCCAGTCGCCGAATATCTCGATCATCCCGTCGCGCACGCGGGGGTGCTCGGTAAATAGGTCGTCGAGTCCAGAGAAATCCCCGAAGCGACTGTCTTCGCCGGAAAAGGTCGAATCGCCACGGTTGTGATAATAGATTGGATCATTCAGCCACGCTGGCACCTTGACCGAACGCTCGGCCCTTGGAACCATCGGCGTATAGGCAAACGAAGGGTCGGTCAGGTGCATGAAATTGGCCGCACGTGAATCGTCATCGCCGCTGAAACCCGGATTGATCGGTGCGCCGTGCGGTCCGCCACGACGCGAATAAGGAAAGTCCCCTCGGCTGCGATAGCGGTACTGATTGGCG
>JBEGPL010000318.1:0-3088 GCA_041181445.1 Pseudomonadota bacterium | reverse complement strand
CAGATTGTCGCCGGACGATTGCCGCACCAATTGGTCGAACACCACCGTATAGGCCTCGACAAAGGGGAGCAGGGCGGCATGGCCGACCAGCGGCTGGAACCGGCGGATCAGCCGCGCCAGCGGTTTGCCGCGCGCCGCGACCATGCGTTCCCATCCGGCGTCGGTCAGGGCCAGTTCGCGCGCCACGGCGGCGCGATAGGCGTCGCTGGGCGGATAGAAGAATTCGAACTTGAACAGGTCGCGCAGCCGCATCACCTCGGCCCAGAATTGCGCCACGGCGTCGCCCGTGCCCTCGTCGTCCTCGTCCAGTTTGAACAATGCCAGTTCGATGATCGCGCGGTTCAGGAAATGGTGGATGATGGTGTTGCGGTAATAGCTCGCCATCGCATGCTTTTCGGGTTCGATCGTATAGACGGTCGCGCTGCCGCGGTCGTCGCGCATGATCAGCCCGCTGTTGACCAGCGTGTCGGCCGTCGCGCGCAATTCGGCCGGGTCCAGCGATTGCAGTTCTTCGGTCATGCGGATGCCGCGCGACCGCGCCCAACTGGTGATGAACGTTGTTGTCGCCAGTAATTCCGGCGCCGTCGCGCCGCGCGGCGCAGTGCCGAGCAACGCCAGGCACATGACCGACGTCACCGTCAGCGGCGTGGCATCGTTGGCGTGCACCGAGGCTTCGAACGCGATTTTCGCAAGCGCGAGCTTGTCATCGGGCGCGGGTGCCGACGCGACGACGACGGGCTTGCCAATGTCGATGCGCACACGGCCCATCGGTTCGCGCAAGCTTTTGACATAGCCGATGAACCAGCCCAGCGATTCGGGTTTCTTGATGCGGCCGGTCTGTTCGGCGGCATATTCCTCGACATCGCGGATCAGGTCGAAACTAGTAACGACCGGGATGATGTGAACGTCGCGGATCGCTTCGTCATGCGCAGCGTCGAGGACATATTTCAAAATGCCATATTTGGGCGGCATCAGCTTGCCAAGGCGCGAGCGCGTGCCTTCGAGCGCCCACGACATCGGGAACCGCTTTTCGAGCAAATAGGCGATGTAGGACCGCAGCACGATCTTATAGACCGGATTGTCCTGAAACGAGCGGCGGATAAAGATCAGCCCCGAGCGGCGGAACAAAGTGCCGATGCCAAAGAAATCCAGATTGATCCCGCCAAAACTGTGCAGCATCGGCAGGTCATTGTTGTAAAACAACATGTTCGGCGTCGTGCCGTCGATATAGGTTTTGTGGGTGAACAGGATCGCGGTGGGTTTGGTGCGGATCAACTGGCGCAGGTTTTCCAGTTCCTGCGGATCATATTGCAATCCGCCCTTATACCCCTGAAGCATGAAGCGTTCGAGCCGCGCGCGCAGGTCGAGGAACAGCGCGCTGGGGGTCGAAACCAATTCGCGCAGATAGCGCCGCGCTTCGGTAATCAGCGCGCCGCTTGGCTGGCCCGATTCCAGCGCGAGCGTTTTCAATTCGGCACGAAAAGCGGGGCCAGCCGCGATGCTGTCGGCGACATAGCGCGGCACCTTGTACCTTGTGCCCTGAACCCCGCGTTCCTGCACATCCAGCGTCAGGGTCGCTTGCCGCGTCACAAATCCGGCGAAGCTGGCGTCATCGTCCAGGTCTTCGGCCGCCACTTGCTGCGCCAGCCGGGCTTTCAGGTCGGCGACGGTCGCCGGATCGCCGATCAGACAGTGACCGCGCCGCCGGTCGCGCAGCAGGATCAGTCGCGCACGCAGCCCCCCCGGCTGGCGCGGATCGCCGAAAATGATGTCGCGAAAACGCAGCGGACGGTTCTGGTCGAACCCGGAAATGCGCCATGCCACCCGCATCGGGATGACCAGCCGTTCGGGATCGCCCGCCAGCGCGCGGATCAGCCCGTCGATGCGCAGCGGCTTGCTCTCGTCCGACATGGGCAGCGCGACCCAGTCAATGTCAGCCGCTGACGCGACATCACCCCATGTGCTGTGCAGCCAATCGAGCAAATAGCGGCGTTCGGTGCGGTTGCGGACGTCGAGCAGGAACAGTTTCGGCCCCGCGTGGCGGAGCGGGTTTCCGGTGTCGATATTGCCCCCCGCGCTCATCCGGCTCTACCGCTTGTCCTTTCCGGGTCCGGGGGAGACGGGGCGGCGCTTGGCCGCCGTTTTGGGGGCGGCGGCGACCTTTGTCGGTCGTCCGCGTTTCTTGGCGGGCGCCGCGCCCGCTGCGGTTTTTGCGGTCGGTTTCGGCTTGGATTTGGGGGCGGCTTTCGGCGCGGGTGCCGGCGCTTCGCTGCCTTCGGCATCGGCATCGATCGAATCGGCAACCGATTCCTCGGGCTGACCCAGGCATTTCAGGAACAGGTTGCGCACATCGGCGACATGGCGGTTCAGCGTCGTGCGCTTCCATCCGCTGGTGTCGACCGGCGGCAGGACATCGACCCGCACCGTCGCCGGGCGCATGACAAACTCATTTTTTGGCGCGACATCGGCGGCGTTGTGAATCACGACGGGGACAATCGGCACCCCCGCCTGCATCGCCAAGTGGAACGCGCCCTTTTTGAAGGGCGCCAGCTTTGGGGTGAGCGTTCGCGTGCCTTCGGGTGCGATACAGATGGACTTGCCGTCGATGCGAATGGCGTCGACCAGCGGCTCCATCGCTTTGATCGCGCTCTGCCCGTCGGCCCTGTCGACAAAGACGGTGCCCGCCCATTCCATCAGCTTGCCGATGATCGGCGTGTCGCGAATTTCCTTTTTGCCGACGCCGCCCATGTCGCGCCGGATCAGCTTCGCCATGATGACGACGTCGGCTTTGCTTTGATGATTGAAGATAAAGATGCACGGGCGCGACGTCCACAAATTGCGCTCGCCATAAACATCCAGGTCGATCCCGGCGATGGCCGCCGCCAGATCGCCGAACAGTCCGGTCGAAAAATTCATCGCCTCGCGCTGTGACCGGGTGAGCGCCCAGATTGGCAGGCCGGCGGCAAAGGCGCCAACCAGCGCGCCGGTGGCATAGATTGTGCGCGTGTAATCCCACATCGTCGGCGTGCCACGGCTGCCGAAATTCTGGATGGGCCAGCCGCGGGCCTTGGCGATATTGCGCAATTTG
>JBEGPL010000317.1:0-2646 GCA_041181445.1 Pseudomonadota bacterium | reverse complement strand
TGGTGATTTCTCCTTTCATCAAAAAGCTGATGCACCTCGACACGCTGAAAGATGCCGAAGTGAAAGCGGTGTTCGGTGATGCGCCTGTGGCCGAATCGGCGCGCTGACCGATGATGGGATGTGTGCGCCGTGCCGCGCTGATCACCGCATCGGCGCTGCTGCTGAGCGGATGCGCGGTGGACGTCAACTCCGGCGATGCGGTTGCATCGGCTTCGGACGCGCCAGCGCCCGTCGCCGACGCGGCCAAGCCTGACAAGCCCAAGGCGTGGCCGTTCGACAAGGATCCCTATCCCTCAACCTATAAGGCCTATCCCGGCGTGCTGACGGCGGTGCGCGGCGCGACGGTGTTCGACGGCGAGGGCGGGCGCTTTGACGGGGGCATCGTGATATTTGCCGATGGCAAGTTGAGCGCGGTCGGCGGCGCGGACCTCGCAATTCCCGCTGGCGCAACCATCATCGACGGCACGGGCAAATTTGTCACCCCCGGCGTGATCGATATTCACAGCCATTTGGGTGATTATCCCAGCCCCGGTGTCGCCGCGCACGACGACGGCAACGAAGCGACCGACCCGACGACGCCCGAGGTGTGGGCCGAACATAGCGTCTGGCCGCAGGACCCGGGGTTCAGCCGCGCGCTGGCGAACGGCGGGGTGACGTCGCTGCAAATTTTGCCAGGGTCGGCGAACCTGATGGGCGGGCGTTCGGTGACGGTCAAGAACGTGCCCGCGCGCACGATGCAGGGGATGAAGTTCCCCGGCGCGCCTTACAGCTTGAAAATGGCGTGCGGCGAGAATCCCAAACGCGTTTACGGGACGAAAGGGCGGATGCCGTCGACCCGCATGGGCAATCTGGCGGTCAACCGCGCAATGTGGGCCAAGGCCGCCGCGTACAGGAAAAAGTTGGACGAGGGCAAAGCCGTCGACCGTGACCTCGCCATGGAGACGCTGTCGGGCGTGCTGGCGGGCGAAATATTGATCCAGAATCATTGTTACCGCGCCGACGAAATGGCCATCGTGCTCGATATGGCCAAGGAGTTTGGCTATAAGGTGACGACGTTCCACCACGCCGTCGAAAGCTATAAAATCGCCGATAAATTGCGCGATGCCGGCGTCTGTTCGGCGATGTGGGCCGACTGGTGGGGCTTCAAGATGGAGGCCTATGACGGCGTGCGTGAAAATGTGGCGCTGGTGCACAACGCCGGGGCCTGCGCGATTGTCCATAGCGATGATGCAAACCAGATTCAGCGACTGAATCAGGAAGCGGCCAAGGCGCTTTCGGCGGGCCGCAAGTTCGGCATTGCCATCAGCGATGAAGCGGCGTGGCAATGGCTGGCAATCAACCCGGCAAAGGCCATGGGGATCGCCGACAAGACGGGCAGCCTGAAAGCCGGCAAGATGGCGGACGTCGTGCTGTGGAATGGCAATCCGTTCAGCGTTTATACGCGGCCCGAAAAAGTGTGGATCGATGGCGCGCTGATGTTCGACAGCGGCGACCCCAAACGCCGCCCGGTGAGCGATTTCGAGCTCGGCCAGCCCGGCGAAGGGGATGTGAAATGATGGGCGTCGTTGAACCGCGCCGCCGTGCGTCGTGGGGCGCAATCGTCGGCATGGCATGCGCCTTTGCCGGGGCCTTCATTGGCGTTCGCGCGAGCGCACAGGATGTCGCGATCACAAATGCACGGCTGGTGATCGGCGACGGCAGCGCGCCAATCAGCGGCGGCACCGTCGTGGTGCGCGGCGGCAAAGTAGTCGCGGCAGGCGCGAGCGTGAAAGTCCCCGCCGACATGAGCGCCATCGATGCCGACGGCGCTTATGTCACGCCCGGGCTGATCGCCGGATTCTCGCGGCTCGGCCTGGTCGAGGTCGACGCGGTCGACGGCACCAATGACCGCGATTCGAACAAGAGCCTGTTCACCGCTGCAATTGATGTGACGCCGGCGCTCAACCCCTTTGGCAGCGCGATTGCGGTCAACCGGGCGGGCGGCGTCACGCGCGCGCTGGTGTTCCCGGGCGATTCGGCGGGCCTGTTCCAGGGGCAGGGCGCATTGGTTGATCTGGGCGCCGATGCGGACATGGTGACGCGGCCCCGATTGTTCCAATATGTCGAGTTTGGCGAGAGCGGCGCGCGGACAGCGGGCGGCAGCAGGTCTGCGACCTTCCTGACGTTCCGCACAATGCTGGCCGAGGCGCGCGACTATGCGCGCAATCCGGCGGGATATGACGGACGGTCAAAGGATTCGCTGTTGCTGCGTGCCGACGCGGCGGCGCTGGGCCGCGTGCTCGACGGCCGCGACCGCTTGTTCATCAAGGCGGACCGGGCGGCGGACATCCTGAACGTGCTCAAACTGCGCGCTGAATTTCCGGCGATCCGCATGTCGCTTGTCGGCGCGAGCGAGGGGTGGACCGTCGCGGCCGAATTGGCGGCCAGCGGCGTACCCGTGATGGCATCGGCGATGAATGATCTGCCCGCCAGCTTTGAAAAGCTTGCTTCGACCCAGTCAAATGTTGGCCGTATGAAAGCGGCGGGGGTCGACGTAACCGTAGCGTTGTTTGACGACGATGACGCGCACAAGCAATTCTACCTCACCCAATACGCCGGCAACATGGTCGCACTGACGCGGGTGCCGGGGGCGAACGGGCTGTCGTG
>JBEGPL010000316.1:0-5646 GCA_041181445.1 Pseudomonadota bacterium | reverse complement strand
TGTGATGCGCGGCGCCGAAGCGATCGGCGACTATATCGGCCTCGACGAACAGGAAGCGTTCGACATCGAATATTGGCTGCTGGAGGAAGCAAAGCTGCAACGCATGCCCGCGCCCAAGCCGTTGGTGGGCAAGGTTGCCTTGGTCACGGGCGGAGCAGGCGGCATCGGTGCCGCCACGGCCGCGCGGTTAATGACCGATGGTGCCTGCGTCATGCTGCTCGACCGCGATGCGGCGGCGCTTGAAGAGGTCCGCGGCGGCCTTGCCAAGCAGTTCGGCAAGGACGTGATCCGCTCCGCGACCTGTGATGTCACCGATGAAGCGCAGGTGCAGGCCGCGTTCGACGCATGCGCGCGCGAATTTGGCGGTCTCGATATCCTCGTCGCCAATGCCGGTATTGCCTCGTCGGCGCCGATTGAGGAGACCAGCGTCGCGCTGTGGCGCAAAAATTACGACGTGCTGGCCGAAGGCTATTTCCTGACCGCGCGCGCCGCCTTTCCGCTGATGAAAGCGATGCGCAATCAGGGCGGAACTTCCATCGTCTTTATCGGCTCCAAAAATGGCGTCGCGGCGGCCACCAATGCCTCGGCCTATGCTTCGGCCAAGGCGGCGGCGAACCATCTGGCGCGCTGCCTCGCCTTGGAAGGTGCACCGTTCGGCATCCGCGTCAATGTGGTCAATCCCGACGCGGTCATCCGGGGATCGCGTATTTGGGACGGCGATTGGCGCCAGGAGCGCGCGGGCGCGCACGGCATCGACCCTGGGACGGAATTGGAAGAACATTACCGCCAACGCTCGATGCTCAAACGCGATGTCTTGCCATCGGACATTGCCGAAGCGGTCTATTTTCTGGCATCGGACATGTCGGCCAAATCCACCGGCAACATGATCAACGTCGATGCGGGCAATGCTCAGGCTTTTGTGAGGTAGAAATGACCCTTCCGCTTTCCGCCGACCAGATTGCCAGCCAGAATGCGTCGCAGATGGCGGCGTTGATGGACGATTATGACAGCCTTGGGCGGCAACTGGCGCGGCGCGGGGTGGATATTGGCACGATCAAAGCCAAAGTCGCGGCCTTCTCCGTTGCCGTCCCCAGTTGGGGCGCCGGACGCGGCGGTACGCGCTTTGCCAAATTCCCGATTGCCGGCGAGCCGACCAACATCCATGAAAAGCTGGAGGACTGCGCCGTCGTCCACCAGTTATCGACCGCGACTCCGCGTGTGTCGCCGCATTTTCCGTGGGACAAGGTGAGTGACTATGCCGCACTCCGCGAGGAAGCCGCGCGACTTGGACTTGGCTTTGATGCGGTCAACAGCAACACGTTTCAGGACCAGCCGGGGCAGCCGCACAGCTATGCCACCGGGTCACTGGCTTCAACGGTCGAAGCCACCCGTCAACAGGCCGTCGATCACAATATCGAATGTATCGAAATCGGCCGCCAGCTTGGTGCGACCGACTTGACCGTGTGGGTCGGCGACGGCACCAATTTCCCCGGCCAGCAGGATCTGGGCCGGTCGCTCGACCGCTATCTGGACGCCGCGGCACAGATTTATGCCGCGCTGCCCGACGATTGGCGGATGTTGCTTGAGCACAAAATGTATGAACCCGCATTTTATTCGTCGGTGATCAGCGATTGGGGCAGCGCGATCCTCGCGGCGCAGGAACTGGGGCCAAAGGCGCAGTGCCTGGTCGACCTCGGCCACCATGCGCAGGGTGTGAATATCGAACAGATTGTCGCGCGGCTGCACCGTTTTGGCAAACTCGGCGGGTTTCATTTCAACGACAGTAAATATGGCGACGACGACCTCGACAGCGGCAGCATCAATCCGCACCAATTATTCCTTGTCTTCAACGAACTGGTCGAGGCGGAGCTGAACCCGCGCGGCGGTTTCAACCCCGCCTATATGATCGACCAGTCGCACAATGTGACCGACCCTGTCGAAAGCATGATGAGCAGTGCCGATGCGATCCTGGCCAGCTATGCCAAGGCGGTCATCGTCGACCGCGCCGGGCTTCACGCGGCGCAGGCGGACAATGACACAATGATGGCGTTTCAAACGCTGCGCCGCGCATACAAGACCGATGTGTCGCCCATACTGGCGATGGCACGGGCAGAAGCGGGCGGCGCAATCGACATGATTGCCGCCTTTCGCGCCAGCGGCTATCGTGCGCGCAAGGCGCAAGAACGCAAGGCGGCGGGGCTCGGCGCAGGGATTGTGTAGGCGCCGCCGAGAGGGGAACGGACACAATGGACATTGACCGCCGAAACATGATGGCAGGGTCGCTGGCGTTTGCCGCGACCGCGCCGTTGTTTGCCGCCGCGCCCGCCTTTGCCGCCGACGAACCTTATCGGCTCCCGCTGGCAATGGTGCATCCCGAATTGCGCGGCCTTGTTGCACAGGTCGAGCAATTCTCGCACATGCGGCAACCGATGACGGCGGCCAACCTGCCCCAGCTTCGCGCGCCCAACCCGATGTTCAATCGCCCGCCGCTGGACAATGTGCCGCACGAAAAACGGATGATTGCGGTGGGCGGCGGCCATCCCGATGTCGCCATATTTATCGTCAATGCGCGGCCGGGAACGTCGCGGCCGGCAATCCTCCACACCCATGGCGGCGGCTATGTCATCGGGTCGGCGGAATCGTCGGTGGCGGCGTTGCAGGACCTTTGCCAGAAACTCGACTGCGTTGCGGTCACTGTGGAATATCGGCTTGCCCCCGAAACGACCTTTGCCGGGTCGATTGCCGACAATTATGCCGGGTTGAAATGGCTGCATGCCAACGCCGCCGAACTGGGCGCGGACCCGGCGCGGATCGCGGTGATGGGCGAGAGCGCGGGCGGCGGACACGCCGCGTTGCTGGCGATCACCGCGCGCGACCGCGGCGAAGTGCCGGTCGCGTTCCAGTGCCTGATCTATCCGATGCTCGACGACCGCACAGGGACCTCGCGGCCGGTGCCGCCGCACGTGGGCACTTTGGTGTGGACGGCGGCACAAAACCGGTTCGGATGGGATGCGTTTCTGGGGGCAAAGGCCGGTGGCGCGCGGGTGCCAAAGGGCGCGGTGCCCGCGCGCGTCGCCAGTGTAAAGGGGCTGCCGCCTGCCTTTATCGGCGTCGGCACGCTTGACCTGTTTCACGATGAAGACGTCGATTATGCGCAGCGGTTGAACGCGGCGGGCATCGCAGCAGAGCTGGTCGTGGTCCCCGGCGCGTTCCACGGGTTCGATGGCATATCGATGATGGCGGCGCTGCCGCTGGGCCAATGGTTCATGCAGGTGAAACTCAACGCGCTGCGCCGCGGCTTTGGCATGGCTGCTCGCTATGGCGACGCATGATCGAATTTGATTGAAACCGCACGAGGCTTCGCGCAACACTGCCCGTCATGCACGCCAACGAACGCGAAAATCTGATCCTGTCGTTAATCGCGCCGACGGGCTTTGTCGCCTTTCGCGAGCTTGAGGCGCGGGTTGACGGGTCGCCCGCGACCATCCGCCGCGATCTGGAACGGATGGCGGCGGCGGGCACATTGGTCCGCGTGCGTGGCGGCGCCAAAGCGGTGGCAGGGGCCGATGCGAATGCGCTGACGCCGGGGTTCCACCTGTCGGGCGTGCCCTTTCATGAAAATATCGGCCGCAACCGCGCAGCAAAGGCGGCAATCGGCCGCGCGGCGGCTGAACTATGCCAGCCGGGTGAAGGCGTGATGATCGACGGCGGGTCGACCACGTTGCAAATGTGTCCGCATCTCGCGGGGCTCGGCCTGTCGGTGCTGACCAATTCGCTGCACATTGTGTCCGCGCTGATCAATCAGGCCGGGACGCGGGTGCTCGTGCCGTCGGGCGCGGTCTTTCCCGAACAGAATATCATCCTGTCGGTGTTTGGCGAGGACGGCATGCCCAAATTTCATGCGCCCAAATTGTTCATGGGTGCGGCGTCGGTCGGCCCGACAGGGATCATGCAGGCCGATCCTGTGCTGGTCGCGTCCGAGCGCCGTCTGATCGAGCGTGCCGAACAGATTGTCGTGCTGGTCGACGCCAGCAAGTTCGATGCGCCGTCGGGAAATGTCGTGTGCGACCTGCGCGCGATCAGCGCGGTCATCACCGATGCGCGGCTGACCGATGCGGCGGCGGCGATGATCGCGGCGGCGGGCGTGACGCTGCACATCGTCGATTGACGGGTCGACAAAGCGAGAAACCGTGCGCCGCTGCGGCCATCAACTTGCGCAACTTGGGGGCCGGCGGAGGCATGCGTTACGAACTTAATTCAGTCACGCCACGGCACACTCTGGATCGGAATCCCGGATTTGTGCCGTTGGTGCTGACAGGGAATGCATGACCGCAACCTATCGCTTGGTCGGTTGAGGCCGCGCACCAATTGCTAGACAGGTTCGGTCGCCGATGGTTGAATCGCACAAAAGAGGACGCAATTGCCATGGCCAATGCCAAAAGTTTCATTCGCGAATTCAAGGGATTTGCCGGCATCCGCCTGGAGGCAGATGACATTGGGTCGGCCGACGACCCGTCGATCCTGTTGTTGCATGGCGGGGGACAGACGCGCAAGGTTTGGGCAGATGTAGCCGACGCCCTGCATCAGGCGGGACGCCATGTTATCAATCTCGATCTGCGCGGCCATGGCGCAAGCGATTGGCCGGAAGATGGTCGCTATGACTTTGATGCCTATGTCGAGGATCTGCGCGCAGTGCTGGCGCAGATGCGGACAAGGCCTGTTGTCGTCGCGGCCACGCTTGGTGGATGGATTGCAACAATTGCGTTGGCCGACGACGCCTCGACTCTAGCTGCTGGGCTCGTCCTCGTTGATTTGCCGGCAACAAATGACGTCGCCGTTGCGCGTACAGCATCGGAAAAGCTCCGCAATTCGACCAAGTCAATTCTTGGCAACGCAGAATTTGATGTGCGGATTTTTGACCAGTTCGACTTGACCGGCGTGACCGACCGGATCGCGGCGACGGCGCCACAGATCAATATCCCGGTGCTGTTCGTTCGCGGCGCGCTGAGCGACCTGACCAACGAAGAGCAGGCGGCGGCCTTTGTCAGCCTGTTACCCGATGCCGAAGCCGTCGAGGTCGAACATAGCAGCCTGCTGGTCACCGCCGAGCGCACCGACAGTTTCAATGGTTTGTTGCTCGACTTCCTTGAACGGAAACAACCGCGATTTGTCCCAGAATTCCGCGAAGGTTCGGACGCACGCAGCTTTCGTGACGCGTTGGGCTGTTTTGCGACGGGCGTCACGATTATCACGGCGATGGGACCGGACGGCAACCCCATCGGGCTGACGGCCAACAGCTTCACCAGCGTATCGCTTGATCCGCCGCTGTTGCTTGTTTGTATCGCGAACAACGCGGGCAGCGCGCCGGTCATGCGTGAAGCCGTGCGCTTTGCCGTCAATGTTCTGCAGATCGGTCAACAGCCAACCTCGAACCGCTTTGCCGGCAAGGGCGAGGATCGTTTTGCCGCTACCTCTTGGGAGGTCGGCGAATTCGGGACGCCGGTGCTCACAGGATCGCTGGGCAGTTTTGAATGTGATCGTGACGCCCTGCACGAAGGTGGCGACCATTTCATCCTCGTTGGCCGCGTGCGCAAGGCGATGTTTGAACCCCGCCGTGATCCACTGTTGTATTTTCGCGGCAAATAT
>JBEGPL010000315.1:0-4834 GCA_041181445.1 Pseudomonadota bacterium | reverse complement strand
CGGTATACAGGTCGCGCATCATCGCTTCGGGCATGACGCTGTCATCCTGCGCGAACAACAGCGTCACCGGGGCGGCGATGCGGTCCAGTTCGCCGCGCATGTCGGTGGTCGCATCATCCTGCATCGCCTGTGCCGACACGCGCGCATCCGACCGGCGGCCCCAGTTTTCGACCAGACAGCGGCCGCGCGGCGTGATCGACCATATGCTGCGGACCTTCGCTGCTTCGGCGGGGTCGTCGCAATCGATCATCACGGGCGGCGGCGCGTCGGCGCGGTATCGGCCGCGCACCGCCGCCGCCATGGCTTCGACCTGCGGACGAACCGCGGCGACGTCGGGTGCGCCCATGACCGTGCCGAAAAAGGGCAGGGCATCGACGACCATGATCCGCCCCGCGACCTGCGGCGACCGCGCGCCGATCATCAGCGCCGAAAGCCCGCCGAGCGAATGGCCGATGATCGCGGGGGCCGCGCGGCCTTTGTTCATGATCTCGTCGTCGATATAATCGGCCAGTTCGGCCACAAAGGGGCCCAGCACGGGACCGTCGGCATTGGCCCCCGCGTCATCGCCAAAGCCGCGGATCTGGACGCTGTGCACCGTGTAGCAACCGGCGAGTGCGGCAACGGTGTCGGCCCACACATCGCGTGGCGTCGACAGGCCGGGGATCAGCACGACGTCCGGGCCGGTGCCGGTGACTTCGACGGTGAAGCGCTTTCCGGTCAGCAATGCCTTGTCCTGCTTGACCGATGCAGCGGCGCAGTCGCGCGGCGTTTCCTGTGCTTGGGCGGGGCAGGCGGCGGCCAGCATGGCGACCGCCACGGGTAAGAACAGCGTTCTCATGGCTCAATTATCCTTGATGAAAATGGCCTCGATCGGCAGCGCGAACAGGTCGGCGATGCGAAAGGCGAGCGGGAGCGAGGGATCATATTTCCCCGTCTCGATGGCGTTGACCGACTGGCGCGACACGCCCAGCGCGTCGGCCAGGTCCTGCTGGCTCCAGTCGCGCTCGGCGCGCAGGACTTTCAGGCGGCTTTTCATAAGCAACTGCCGCCCGTCGTGCCCAGTGTCAGCTTGTTATACAGCGCGCCGACCCCCAGCCCCATGAACCAGAAAAAGGCTGCACCGAACCCGCCGTTGCCAAGCGGAACCATGTCGAAATTTTGCAGGAATTCCCAAACCGTCATGATCGCCAGGCAAAAACCCGTGGCGACAAGGCACTGGCGGACGAGAAGCATACGCATGAATTCGTCGGGTTCCTCGACCAGAAAGCGCATAACCGCCCAGAACACACCGATAACCGGCAGCGCGGGCAAGATCGCGAGCGCATAAGCGGGGACGCCCGAAACCGCGTGACTTTTGAAAAGGGTCACGGCGGCGAACAGCGTGACCATATAAATCGACATCAGCACGAACAGCCGGATCAGATAGCTGCGGACAGCGGGGCTTTTGTAACGCGCCATGACAAGGCTCCTTATCGTTGAGACAAGTGTGCTTTACAATTGATTCGCGGGTTAGTCAAGGTCCCTTTACTCATCATTGCGTGGTTTTGGCGATGGCCTCGCTGTTGCGGGTTCCATGGCGATCAAGGCGCCGCCCGAAGGCGAGGATGATATTTCGGGAAATGATTGGTGCGGTCGAGAAGACTCGAACTTCCACGGCCTTTCGGCCACAACGACCTCAACGTTGCGCGTCTACCAGTTCCGCCACGACCGCACATCATGAAGAGGGCCGGAACGCATCCGGCACCTGGCAGGCGAGGGCGCTTAGCAAAGCCCCTGCGGCGTTGCAAGCCGCGTCGGCGGCTTTGCGCAACTTGGCCGCGATCATGCCGGTCTTCGCGCGCATCGCCCGCCAAAAGACAGGCGTGCAGCGATATCGCACAATAGAGAATGCACAGCGGACCTTGATATGCAATAGGCCGCGTGAACACCGGGCAAGACTGAAGGAAGAGCAAATGCGGCAAATCGATCATTTCATCGCGGGGGGTGCCGGCGGCGGCACGGCGGCGCGTTATGGCGATGTCATGGACCCCAACAGTGGCGGCGTTCAGGCACGGGTCGCGCTGGGCGATGCAGCGGTGCTGGACCGTGCGGTGGCGGCAGCGTCGACGGCGCAGCCGGCATGGGCGGCGATGAACCCGCAGCGGCGCGCGCGCGTGATGTTCGCGTTCAAGGCGCTGATCGAACGCGACATGGACGAACTGGCCGCCTTGCTGTCGTCCGAACATGGCAAGGTGGTTGCCGATTCAAAGGGCGATATCCAGCGCGGGCTGGAAGTTGTCGAGTTTTGCTGTGGCCTGCCGCAGGTGATGAAGGGCGATTATACGCAGGGCGCGGGCCCCGGCATCGATGTTTATTCGATGCGCCAGCCGATCGGTATCGGCGCGGGCATCACCCCGTTTAATTTCCCCGCGATGATTCCGCTGTGGATGGGCGCGATGGCGATTGCGGTCGGCAACGCCTTCATCCTGAAACCCAGCGAGCGCGACCCCAGCGTGCCGGTGCGCATCGCCGAACTGTGGCGCGAAGCCGGATTGCCCGACGGCATTTTTCAGGTGGTCCACGGCGACAAGGAAATGGTCGACGCCATCCTTGATCATCCCGCCATCGGCGCGGTCAGCTTTGTCGGCAGCAGCGACATTGCCCATTATGTGTACAATCGCGGCGTCGCGGCGGGCAAGCGCGTGCAAGCGATGGGCGGGGCCAAGAACCACGGCATCGTCATGCCCGACGCCGATCTGGATCAGGTGGTGAACGACCTGACCGGTGCGGCATTCGGCAGCGCGGGCGAGCGGTGCATGGCGTTGCCGGTCGTGGTGCCGGTCGGCGACGACACCGCCGAACGATTGAAGGCCAAGCTGATCCCCGCGATCCACGCGCTGCGTGTCGGCGTGTCGAGCGATGCCGACGCCCATTATGGCCCGGTCGTCACAGCGCAGCACAAGGCAAAGGTCGAAAACTGGATCCAGACCGCGGTCAACGAAGGCGCCGAAATGGTGATCGACGGGCGCGGCTTTGTGCTCCAGGGGCATGAGGACGGCTATTTCATCGGCCCGACGCTGCTCGACTATGTCACCACCGACATGGAAAGCTACAAGGAAGAGATTTTCGGCCCGGTGCTGCAAATCGTCCGCGCCGCAAACTTCGAAGAGGCGCTCAGCCTTCCGAGCCAGCATCAATATGGCAATGGCGTCGCCATTTTCACGCGCAACGGCCACGCCGCGCGTGAATTCGCCAGCCGCGTGAACGTTGGAATGGTCGGCATCAACGTGCCGATCCCGGTGCCGGTCGCCTATCACAGTTTTGGCGGGTGGAAGCGCAGCGGCTTTGGCGACACTGACCAATATGGGATGGAAGGCTTGCGCTTCTGGACCAAGGTCAAAAAGGTCACCGCGCGCTGGCCCGACGGCGCGGTCGATGGCGGCAATAGTTTCATCATTCCGACGATGGGATAGGATCGAAATGGGCTTGTTCTGGGAGGTATTTGGACGATTCTATGGTCTCTATTACCTTGTCGTCGGGACGGTGGTGCTTTTGGGCCGCGCAGGCGTGATCAAGAGCAAGCCAATCATCCACCCGACGCAAACCGCGAACGACTTCATGCTGGCGCTTTACAAGACTGGCTATTTTTTTCCCATGATCGCGGTCGCCTATATCGCGGGCGGCGTCGCGATGCAGGTACCGCAGACGTTGCCACTTGGCCTGGCAATCCTGGCTGGACCGGTTGCAGGAATCACCGCATTTCACTTCTTTCTGTCAAAGCGTTATGCGTGGGGCATGGCATTTGGTCTGTCATTTGCTGCGATTGCGTTGCGGCATATGGATGCATTCGTGCCACTATGGTCCCACACTGCCGGATATTGAGGACGATGATGCCAAAATCCCGAGCTACTGCCCAAATCCTTCTTTCCATGTTACTCTCGCTGCCGTTGGTTGGTTGTTACACGATGCAAAAGGGCATGACCGACAGTTGCGACGCGGCGCAGGTGCAGCGCTACATCGGCATCACCGCGACCGCCGAATCCGGGCGCGAGCTGATGGGCATTTCGGGCGCGAAACTGTTGCGCTGGGTCACGCCCGACATGGTCGTGACTGCCGATTTTGTCGCCGATCGACTGACCGTTCATTATGATGCGCAAATGCGGATCACCCGGATCGTCTGTGGCTGACCGGCGAAACAGGGCGCCGGGGCTTTGGATTGCAGCCATGTTGCTGCTTTCCGCGCTGTTCGGCGCGCCCGCGCCAGCCCGCGCTGCCGAAGGCGAAAAGCGGATCGCGCTGACCTTTGATGATGTGCCGCGCGGGCGCGGGGCGTTTTTGACCCCCGACGAACGCACGGCGAAACTAATCGCGGGGTTGAAAACAGCGGGCGTCGAGCAGGCTGCTTTTTTCCTGAACCCGGCAAAGCTGGCCGACCCCGACGGCGCGGGCGGTGAAGCGCGGATCGCGGCCTATGTCGCGGCGGGGCATGTCATCGCCAATCACAGCAACACCCATCTCAGCCTGCACGCGGTCACCGCCGAAGCTTTTCTGGCTGATGTCGACGCAGCGGCGGCCTGGCTGAAAGGGCGTCCCGGATACCGGCCGTGGTTCCGCTTTCCTTATTTACACGAAGGTGCCGCCGACAAGGTCAAGCGCGACGCGGTGCGCGCCGGGCTGGCCGCACGCGGGCTGCGCAATGGTTATGTCACCGCCGACGGGTCCGACTGGAATCTGGAAGCACTGACAATCGCGGCGGCAAAGGACGGCAAGCCGATGGACATGGCGGCGCTGCGCCGTCTGTATGTCGCCAGCCAATTGAGCGGCATGGAATATCATGACGAAATGGCGCGGCGGA
>JBEGPL010000314.1:0-12661 GCA_041181445.1 Pseudomonadota bacterium | reverse complement strand
GGGCGAATCCATGTCGACGCAACTGATCGAAAAGCTCCGCAATCTGGTGACCGAGGGCGGCTTGTCGCGTTCGGGGCTGGCGCGCGCGGCGGGGCTGCACGCCAACACGCTGCGCGATCTGGAGAACCGCGACTGGAACCCGACGGCGGAAACGCTGATGAAACTGGAATCCTATCTTTTCGCCAATGACGACACGCCGACCTTGGTCCCGATCGAGGAAATTATCGAGGAAGCGCGCAACGGCCGCATGTACATATTGGTCGACGACGAGGATCGCGAAAATGAGGGCGACCTGATCATCCCGGCGCAGATGGCGACCCCCGACGCGATCAATTTCATGGCGACGCACGGGCGCGGGCTGATCTGTCTGACGCTGACCAAGGCGCGGGTTGACGCGTTGGGGCTCGACCTGATGAGCCGGGCGAACGGCACGCGCCACGAAACCGCATTCACGACGTCGATCGAGGCGCGCGAAGGTGTGACCACCGGGATCAGCGCCGCCGACCGCGCCCGCACCGTGTCGGTCGCCATCGACGCGGGCAAGAGCCGCGATGACATCGTCACGCCCGGCCACGTCTTTCCGCTGATCGCGCGCGAAGGCGGTGTGCTGGTGCGTGCTGGCCATACAGAGGCGGGATGCGACATCAGCCGCCTGGCTGGGCTCAATCCGTCCAGCGTGATCTGCGAGATCATGAAGGACGACGGCACGATGGCGCGGATGGACGATCTGGTGGCGTTCGCGCGGCTGCACAAACTCAAGATGGGGACGATCCGCGACCTGATCGCCTATCGCCGCCAGCACGACCATCTGGTCGTCAAGCGCGCGGAAATGGCCTTTCACAGCCGCTGGGGCGGCGAATGGAAGGCGATGACCTTTTACAACAAGGCCACCGGCGATGAGACGATGGCGCTGGTCAAGGGGCATATCGATCCTGCGCAGCCGACGCTGGTGCGCATGCACACCATGTCGTTTTTCGTCGATACATTTGGCGAAATCAGCGAGCGGTCGGGTCTGCTGTCAAATTCGATGGAGGCAATTGCGGCGGCGGGGGCGGGGATCGTCGTCGTCATCAACCGCCGCACGCCCGACATGGTCAGCCGCTTCATCGAACTGCGCAAGCAGGGCAAGGGCGCGGGCGCGCCTGAGGTAGAGGAACTGCGCGACTATGGCGTCGGCGCCCAGATTTTGGCCGAACTGGGCGTGCAGGACATGGTGTTGCTCACCAACACCCACCACACGCTGGTCGGGCTCGACGGTTATGGGCTTTCCATCGTCGGCGAACGCGCTATTCCGGGGACCGGAGGCGAATAATGGCGCACGTGTTGATTGTCGAAGCGCGATTCTATGCGCACCTCAACGACATGCTGCTCGACGGCGTGCGTCACGCGGTCGAGGCGGCGGGGCACAGCCATGAGACCGTGACCGTCCCCGGCGCGCTCGAAGTCCCCGGCGCCATCGCGATGGCGGCGGAAACGGGGCGGTATGATGCTTTCGTCGGGATCGGCGTCATCATTCGCGGCGAAACCTATCATTTCGAAGTCGTGTCGAACGAAAGCGCGCGCGCGTTGATGGCGCTGTCGCTCGACGGGATCGCCATCGGCAACGGCATTCTGACCGTCGAGAACGAAGCCCAGGCGCTGGCGCGCGCCGATCGCGCCCAAAAGGACAAGGGCGGCGAGGCGGCCAAGGCGGCACTCGCCATGCTCGATCTGAAAGGCCGGTTCGGGCTTGGCTGACCGGGCGCCTCCGCAGCGGTGGCGCGTTGAGGAACGCGGCGGCAAGCTGATTGTCATCGATACGCTCACCGGCGCACCGCCGCCGACCGCTGCCGAGCGCCACGGTGCCGGAACCGCGCACATGGCCACTGCGCACACGCCGACACCGACACCGACGCCAGAAAGAAAGCCGGTGCCGGTGCAAACCTCTGCGCGTTCGTCAATTCAGGCGCAGTTGGCCGCCGTGTCACGCGCACCGTCCGCCATGCCATGGGCCAACAACGAGGCCCGTCCGAAAGCGCGGCCATCCACCGCGCCGATCGCGCCGACGCACGGTGACCGGTTGCAGGAAGCCGCGCGCACCGCCCCGCGCGCGTCGCCGGTGCGCGACACGCTGCAATCACAGCAAGCGCCAGCGACGCGGCGTGAAGCCCCGGCCGGCGCGGCCACCACAATGACGACGCAGCGCTGGTTCGATGCCAAAGGCCCGCGCACGATCATGCTGACCCGTGCGGCGCAGGACCGTCAGCAAAAAATGCTGATGTGGCTTATTCTGGCGCTGGTCTTTTTTGCCGTGTCGGCCTTTTTGATCTCGCCGGTGATCCTGTTCGTCGCCGCCTTTGTGCTGCTGCGTGGCGGCCGCGACGTGTTGGCACAGGCAGGCGCGAAATGGATCGACTCGCTGGAAAATGCGGCGCCCTGAAAATCAGGCCGCCGACCCCATCGCCGGATAGTCGGTGTAACCCTCGGCCCCCGGGCCATACCAGGTTTTGTAATTGTCGGGTGCCAGTTCGGCATCGGCACGCAACCGCGCGACCAGGTCGGGGTTGGATATATAGGTCCGGCCAAAGCTGATCGCATCAGCCAGCCCGCTGGCCACGTCGGCGCTGGCACTGTCCAGCCGATATTCCTGATTGAGTATCAGCGGTCCGGCAAAGACGGGGCGGATATGCGGGCTGACGCGGGGAACTTCGCTTTTCCCGAAACTGCCAAAGGTCTTTTGTTCGCGCAGTTCGAGAAAGGCAATGCCGTGCCCGGCCAGCATCGCGGCGGCGGCGGTGAACAGGCCGACGGGGTCGCTGTCGTCGCTGCCCTGCGTTTCGCCATTGGGCGACAGGCGCACGGCGGTGCGGTCTGCGCCGACTTCGCCCGCGACCGCGCCGACAACGTCGCCCAGCAAGCGGATGCGGTTGGCGATGCTGCCGCCATAATCATCGGTGCGCAAATTGCTGTTGTCGCGCAGAAACTGGTCGATCAGATAGCCGTTGGCGGCATGAATCTGGACCCCGTCAAAGCCCGCCGCCATGGCGTTCCGCGCGGCGTGAACATAATCGCCCACGATGCGCGGGATGTCGGCCCGGTCCAGCGCACGCGCCTGTTCATAGGGTTTTTTCCCGTCGGCGGTGTGGGCAAAACCCGGCGCCGTGGTTGCCGACGATGACACCGGGGCCGCCCCGCCCAGAAAGTCGGGATGGACCAGCCGGCCCATGTGCCATAGTTGCAGCATGATCCGGCCGCCCGCGTCGTGCACGGCCGCCGTGACCGGTTTCCACGCCTCGACCTGCGCGTCCGCCCAGATGCCGGGGGCGGCGGGCCAGCCCAACCCTTCCTGGCTGATCCCCGTGGCTTCGGCCAAGATCAGTCCAGCCGCCGCGCGCTGGCGGTAATATTCGGCCTTGAGCGCGCTCATCGGGACATGGCCCGCGTGGCTGCGGCCGCGGGTCAGCGGCGCCATCAGGATGCGGTTCGGCGCGGCAATTGCGCCCAATTGAATCGGGTCAAAAAGCGATGGCATGCGGGTTTCCATTTGCAACGGTCTGGTCGCGCGGCGATATGGGAGCCATGGGGGAAAAGCAATCTTTGCGGACGCCGGTCATCGCGCTGATGGTCGGCAACATTTGCCTTGCGTTCGGGCCGCTGTTCGTGCGTTCGGCCGATGTCGGGCCGGTTGCGGCGGCATTTTGGCGCATCGCGCTCGCCATCCCCATCCTGTTTGTGCTCGCGCGCCGCGCCGACGCGGCAGGGTGGCGGCTGCCGCGCGGCATGGGCCTGGTTTTCATCGTGTCGGGATTGTTGTTTGCCGCCGACCTGGCGGCTTGGCATGTCGGCATTTTGCAGACCAAATTCGCCAACGCCAATCTGCTCGGCAATTCGACCACTTTTCTGTTGCCGCTCTATGCCTTTGTGGTGGCGCGCGCGTGGCCCAGCCGCCAACAAGGGGTGGCGCTGGCGATTGCCGCGTTGGGGACGATGCTGCTGCTCGGCCGCTCGCTGGAACTCAGCCGCGCCAATCTGATCGGCGATCTGCTGTGCCTGCTCGCCGGTGCCTTTTACACCGGTTATCTGGTGTTGATGACGCGCGCGCGCGGCCATATGGGGGCGTGGCCGGTGCTCGCCTGGTCGACGGCGATGAGCGCCGCACCGCTGTTGCTGCTGGCGCTGCTGCTGGGTGAACGGGTGATTCCGGGCGACTGGACACCGCTGATCATGCTCGCGTTGCTCAGCCAGGTCGTTGGTCAGGGGTTGATGATCTATGCCATCGACCGGGTTGCGCCCTTGCTGTTCGGTTTGTTGCTGCTGATGCAGCCGGTGGTCGCAGCGATGATCGGATGGGTGCGTTATGGCGAGGCGCTGACCCCGCTCGACGGTTTCGGGGCCGCGCTGATTGCGCTGGCGCTGATCCTCGTACGCTTGCCGGCGCGGGCGCCCACGCCTATGACGGCGGCATGAAAAGCAACGCGCTCCCCGACGATCCGACTCTCGACGAAGTGCGCGCCGTGCTGGTGCCGCTGGTCGCGCGCGCGGCGGCGTTCGACGGCTGGAGCCACGCGGCGGTGGCCCAAGCGGCGGACGAGGCGGGGATTGATCCCGACATTGCCCGTCTGGCGTTTCCGGGCGGCGACTTTGCCATGATCGATGCCTGGTTCGCGCACATCGACGCGTCGATGCGCGCGGCGCTGCCCGCTGACGTGCTGGATGCGATGAAAGTCCGCGCGCGCATCACCGCGCTGGTTGAGGCGCGGCTGGCGATCCTCGCGCCCGACCGCGAATCGCTGCGCCGGGCGCAAGCGGTGCTGATCATGCCGCAAAATGCACCGCGCGCGCTGCGGCTCGGCTGGCGCGCGGCGGATGCCATGTGGCGCGCGGCGGGCGACACCGCGAGCGACTTCAACCATTATTCGAAACGGACGATATTGGCGTCGCTCTATGCCGCGACATTGGCGGTGTTCGTCGACGATGACAGCGCCGATTATGCCGACACGCGCGCCTTTCTGGCCCGCCGGATCGACAATGTGATGCAGTTCGAAAAATGGAAGGCGCGGCGCAGCGGGGCGCGTGAAAACCGGTTCAGTTTCACGCGGCTGGCTGGACGGCTGCGCTATCCGGGAAAATAGAGCGGCGCTTGATTATAGCCAAATGCTAAGTCTAATGATAATCACTCGCAAATGACCGTTTCTCTCGCCACGCTCCCGCTGGGTCAACGCGCGCGCATCGCGCGGATCGACTGGCCGTCGCTGTCACCCGACGAAGGACGGCGGCTGCGCGAATTGGGGCTGATGGAGGATGTCGAGGTCGAAGCACTGCACCGCGGCAGCCTGTTTTCGCGCGACCCGCTGGCGGTGAAAATTGGCCGGATGCAGGTGGTGATTCGCGGCCGCCATGCCGCCGCGATCATGGTCGACGTGCTGGCGCAGGACGCGGTCGCGGCATGACCGCCGCCGCCCCGCTGGTCGCGCTGGTCGGCAATCCCAACGCCGGAAAATCCAGCCTGTTCAACGCGCTGACCGGCGCGCGTCAGAAAATCGCCAATTATCCGGGTGTGACGGTCGAGCGCAAATCGGGGCGCACGACCTTTGCCGATGGCCGCCCGGTCGAACTGATTGACCTGCCCGGCAGCTATTCGCTCACCCCCGCCAGTCCCGACGAAGCGGTAACGCGCGACGTCGTGCTGGGGCGGCAGGACGGCGAGCGCCGCCCCGACGCGCTGATCATCGTCGTCGATGCGGGCAATCTGGCGAACCATTTGTGCTTCGCGCTCGAACTCATCGCGCACGGTCTGCCGACGGTGATCGCGCTCAACATGGTCGACATGGCGCGCCGCGACGGGCTGGAGATTGACGCCGCGCGCCTCGCCGCCGACCTTGGCGTGTCCGTCGTCGAAACGGTGGCGGTGCGGCGGCGCGGACTGGCCGATGTGATGGCGGCGCTCGACGTTGCCATCCTGGCCGGCGCGCGCCCGGCGACCGCCGCGCCGACCACCGACCGCGCGCTGCACGACCGCGCGCGTGCGCTGGCCACAGCGGCGACGCTGTCGGAAAAGCCGGTCGAACGCTGGACGGCGACACTCGACCGCATCGTGCTCCACCCGGTTGGCGGTTTTTTGATCCTGCTCGCGCTGCTGTTCGTCATGTTTCAGGCGGTTTATGCCTGGTCCGAAGCGCCGATCGGCTGGATCGAAGCGAGCGTGAGCGCCGCGCAGCAGGCGGTGTCGGCGGCGCTGCCCGACGGTTTCTGGCGCGGGTTGATTGTCGAAGGTGTGCTGGCGGGCGTCGGTGGTGTGATCGTTTTCCTGCCGCAGATCCTGATCCTTTTCCTGTTCATCCTGCTGCTCGAGGCCACCGGTTACATGACCCGCGCGGCATTTTTGATGGACGGTCTGATGGCCAGGGTCGGCCTGTCGGGACGCGGCTTCATCCCGCTGCTGTCCAGTTTCGCCTGCGCGATCCCCGGCATCATGGCGACCCGCGCGATTCCCGATGCCAAGGACCGGCTGACGACGATTTTGATTGCGCCATTGATGACCTGTTCGGCGCGGTTGCCGGTTTACACGGTGATCATTGGCGCCTTCATTCCCGACCGCACGGTCGCGGGGACGCCCGTGGGCTTGCAGGGGCTGGTGCTGCTCGGCCTTTATCTGTCGGGTATCATCGGCGCGCTGCTGGTGGCGCTGCTGCTGCGCCGCACGGTGACGCGCGGCAGCGCGGCGGGCATCATGATGGAATTGCCGCGGTATCAGGCGCCGCGCGTCGGCGACATATTGCTCGGCCTGTGGCAGCGCGCCTGGGCCTTTTTGCGCCGCGCCGGGACGATCATCATGGCGACCACGGTCGTGCTGTGGCTGTTGCTCAGCTATCCCAAAGTCCCCATCGGGTCGGCGCAAAGCCAGACCGATTACAGTGTCGCCGGGCGAATCGCGTCGGGGCTGGAGGTCGTGATCCGGCCCATCGGGTTCAACCGCGACATCGCGCTCGCGCTGATCCCGGCGATGGCAGCGCGCGAGGTTGCGGTGGCGGCGCTTGCCACCGCCAATGCGGTCGACGCGAATGGCGATGAGGCCGCGATGGCCAAGACGCTGGGCGACACGCTGGCGGGCAAATGGTCGCTCGCCACCGCGCTCGCCTTCCTCGCATGGTTTGTCTTTGCGCCGCAGTGTATTTCGACCATCGCGGTGGTGCGCCGCGAGACGAATAGCTGGCGCTGGCCATTGTTCATGGTTGGCTATTTGTTCGCGCTCGCCTATGCCGCTGCGGGACTCACATATTGGGTGGCGGTCGGACTCGGGCTTGGCTGAACCACCCGCATCAACGGAGAATAAGCGCCATGGCGGGAAGCGTGAACAAGGTCATTTTGATCGGCAATCTGGGCGCCGACCCGGAAATCAAAAGCTTTCAGAACGGCGGCAAGATTGCGAATATCCGCATCGCTACGTCGGAAAACTGGAAAGACAAGATGACCGGCGAGCGCAAGGAGCGCACCGAATGGCACACTGTCGTGATCAACGGCGACGGGCTGGTCGGCGTGGTCGAACGCTTTCTGAAAAAGGGCAGCAAAGTCTATATCGAGGGCAGCCTGCGCACCCGCAAATGGCAGGACCGCGACGGCAATGACCGGTACACGACCGAGGTTTTCGTCGGCGTCGGCGGCGCGATGACGATGCTCGACGGGGCCAGCGGCGGCGCGAGCGGCGGCGGGCGCAGCAATGACGGCTGGGGCAATGGCAACGGCGGCAACGGCGGCGGATCCTCCAGCGGCGGCGGTGGCAGCAACTTCGGCGGCGGCGCTTCGGGTGGCGGCGGCGGCGGTGGCCGGGCGTTCGACGATGACCTTGATGACGATGTTCCGTTCTGATCGCGGATAACGGCGCGTGGATGTTGTGCCGCCGCTGAGTGCGATTGACGTTGCACGCGGCGTCGCGCGATTGTTCGCGCTGCACGACCAATATGTGATGGCCGAAGTGCCGCTTCCCAACGGGCGGCGCGCCGATCTGATCGCCATCGACGCGCGCGGCGCGATCAGTATCGTCGAAATCAAGGTCAGCCGCGCCGACTTGCTCGGCGATGGCAAGTGGCCCGACTATTGCGATTATTGCGACCGGTTTTACTGGGCGCTGGCGGTCGGGCTCGACGCATCACCGCTCGACGATCCCGCGTACCGCCCGGGCGAATCAGGGCTGATCGTCGCCGACCGTTATGACGCGGTGTTCGTCCGTCCCGCCGCCGACCGGCCGCTGGCGGCGGCGCGGCGCAAGTCTGAAACGCTGCGCATCGCGCGGCTGGCGATGCGGCGGATGCTGACACTGGGCGACGGCGCGCCGCAGCTGGACGGTTAGCCGCGCGCCTGCATCCGCGCCAGATAGCGCGCGAGGATGTCGATTTCCAGATTGACCGCGCGGCCCGCGACCGCCTCGCCCAGCGTCGTTTCGGCGCGGGTGTGCGGGATGATGTTCAGCGCGAAATGCACGCTGCCGTCGGCCTGGTCGGCGACCTCGTTAACCGTCAGCGATACGCCGTCGACGGTGACCGATCCTTTGGCGGCGATATATGGCGCGATGCTGGCAGGGGCGGAAATGCCCACGCGCCACGAATCACCGCTTTCGCCGACGCCTTGAATCACCCCGACGCCGTCGACATGACCGGTGACGATATGCCCGCCCAGCTCGTCGCCGACACGCAGCGCGCGTTCGAGGTTGAGCCGCCGTCCCGCCGCCCACATGCCGGGCGCGGTGCAGGCGACGGTTTCGGCGCTGGCGTCGATGGCGAACCAGTTGCCCGCGTCGTCGACGCCCTTGTCAACGACGGTCAGGCACGCGCCCGAACAGGCAATCGATGCGCCGATCGCGACGCCGCTGACGTCATAGGCGCACCCGATCACCAGTCGCAGGTCGCCGTGCTGGTCGTTCGCGCGGATGGTGCCGATGTCGGTGATGATACCGGTGAACATATGGGGTCAGTCCTCTCGCCAGCGCTCGTAAACGGCGATCCGGTCGTTGCCAAGCGGCCTTTCGTCGGTCAGTCGCCAGCGGTCATGCGCGGCCTCCAGACGGCCAAGGCCGATGTCGCCGAGCGCGCGGCTGCCGCCGCCGATCAGGATCGGCGCGCGATAGATCAGCAACCGGTCGACCAGGTCGGCGGCCAGAAACGCTGCCGCCGCCCCCGCGCCGCCCTCCACCAACAGCGAATCGACGCCGGACAGGTCGGCAATGGCGGCGGGCGATGGCACGGCTTCCCATCCCGCTGGCGCGGCGCCATGGGTGAGGAGCAGGCGGCGGGGGCTGCGGTCCGCCAGCCCGGGCAGACGCACGTCCAGGCGCGGCGCGTCGGCATCATATGTGCCGCGCCCGACCAATATCGCGTCGTGGCGCGCGCGTTCCATATGGCCGTGGGCGCGCGCGCGGTCGCCGGTGATCCACCGGCTCGTCCCGTCGGCCATGGCGATGCAGCCGTCGAGCGACAGCGCAAGCTTGAGCGTGACAAAGGGACGGCCGCGCATCATGCGGCTCAGCCATGGCGCGACGCTGCGTGCCGCGTTGGCGGGCGCGACATTGTCCTGCACCGCAATCCCCGCCGCGCGCAGCCGCGCCAGCCCCGCGCCCGCCGTGCGCGTGTCGGGGTCGGCCATCGCGGCGACGACGCGCGCCACGCCGGCGGCGATCAACAGGTCGGAACAGGCGGGGCCGCGGCCGCTGACGTGCGCGCAGGGTTCCAGACTGACAAAGGCCGTCGCGCCGCGCGCCGCGTCGCCCGCCGCTGCCAGCGCTTCGGCTTCGGCATGCGGGCGGCCGCCGGGCCGGGTCCAGCCGCGCCCGACGACGCGGTCGTCCCTGACCAATATGCACCCGACCGCCGGGTTGGGCGTGGTGCGCGCCATGCCGCGCGACGCCAGTGCCAGCGTCGCGGCGATCCAGCGCGCATCGTCGGTGGCTGGGGTCATTTGGCCGCCGGTAAAGGCTTGCGCGCGGCGCGCGCGGCCAGCGTCGATTTGGGCGGCGGCGCGGGCTTGCCAATGGCGTCGGCTTCGGCGCCGAGCGTCTCGCGCGTCAACCGGTCGGCTTCGGCCGAATCATAGGCGATGCCGAGCTGGTCGGCGAGCCGCTGATATTCGCGTCGCCGTTCGGCATTTTGCCGTGTGGTTTCGCGCGCGCGGTCAACCCATTCGCGCTCGACCGTGCTTTGCGCGCGGTCCGCCTTCCAATTTTCGAAATAGATGATCTGCGGTCCCGGCGATTTATACGGGATCAGATAATGGGCGATGCCGTAAAAGACGACCCCCGACAAGGCCATGGCGACGCCCCAGCTGGTCCAGCGGTGCGGCCGGTCCTGCCGCACATAGGCCCAAAAGTCAGACAGGCCGCCGCCGACGTTCCAATTGTTCAAAAATGCCATGCGGCACACAATAGGGGCTTTGCGCCACTTTTGCGAGAGGGTGCGTTCACGGCCCTCGCGCCGCTTTTCCGCAGGCAAGCCGATTGCAAAAAATGCAATCGCGAATGATTATTTCGCAGTTGCACAATTAATGGTGCGCTGCAATAAAGACTGTGCCTTTCAGGCATCCTCTCCCAAAACTTTCAGGCCGTCCTTCGGGGCGGCCTATTTTTTTGTGCCTTTTGTTTTTGGGTTTCGCGGGTGAAACCGCGCGCAATCAACCCTGCACCGGCATGACCGCTTCGAACCGGCGGACTTCGGCGATAAAGCTGGCGGGCAGGGCGATGGCACGGCCGCTGTCCAATTCGACATGGGCATAGGTCATTTCGATGTCCGTCAGGCGCTCCTGCCCCCGAAATATCGCGCAGTGCAGCGTAAAGCTCGACCGGCCAAAGCGACTGACGCGCGCGGCGATCGCAATCACCTCGTCCAGCCGGGCGGAGGCATGATAATCAATCTCGCTGTGCACGACCATGATGTCGGTGCCATATTGCAAGAAGTAAGGACCGGGCTGGCCGCCGCCGAGCGCGCGGAAATATTCGGTCACGCCGATGTCGGCATAAACCAGATAATTGCCGTTGAAGACGATGTTCTGGCCGTCGATCTCGTTGAACCGGACGCGGACCTGTTCGGCGACGCGGAACTGGTCGCGGGCGACCTGCCAATTGCTGCGGTCCATGCGGGTCAGGCCGCCAGTGCCGCTGCATCGCGCGGCAGCGGCGCACATGCGGTCGCCAGCCAGGCGCGGTCATCGGCGGACAAGGCCGGAGCGACTTTTGTGACGACATCGGCATGATAGGCATCGACCCAGTCGGCCTCTGCCGGGGACAGCAAAGCGGCGTCGATCAGCGCGCGATCAATCGGCGCAAAGGTCAGCGTTTCGAACGCCAGCATGTCCTCCTCGGCCCCGGCAATCGCAACCGGGACGACCAGCACCAGATTTTCGATACGGATGCCGAAAGCCCCGACTTTATAATATCCCGGCTCGTTCGACAGGATCATGCCCGCGTGCAGCGGTTCCTCGGTCCCGGCCTGTCCGCCCGACGGCTTTGCAATGCGCTGTGGCCCTTCGTGCACCGACAGGTAACTGCCGACGCCGTGGCCGGTGCCATGGGCATAATCGACGCCGTCGGCCCACAGAAATTGCCGCGCCAATATGTCGAGCTGGCTGCCGCGTGTGCCGGTGGGAAAGCGCGCCATGGCCAGCGCGATATGGCCCTTGAGCACCTGAGTAAAGCGGCGGCGCATTTCGGCGGTCGGCGTGCCGACCACGACGGTGCGCGTGATGTCGGTCGTGCCGTCGTCATATTGGCCGCCCGAATCGACCAGATAGATGCTGTTCATGCGGATCGGCAGGCTGGACGCGGCATCGACGCGGTAATGTGGCAGCGCGGCGTTTGGTCCGGCGGCAGAGATTGTGTCGAACGACAGGTCACGCAGCCCGGCATCGGCGTCGCGAAAGCCGCGCAGCTTGGCCGCCGCCGCCATTTCGTCGAGACCGCCCTTGGGCGCTTCGCCTTCCAGCCAGCGCAGAAAGCGCGTTACCGCCGCACCGTCGCGGATATGCGCCGCGCGCGTTCCCATGACTTCGGCAGCGTTCTTGATCGCCTTGGGCAGCACGGCGGGGTCGCGGTGGCGCGCGACTTTGGCCCCGGCGGCGGCCAGCCGGTCGAACACGGCGGCGACGGCGCGTTCGGGGTCGACCGCCACCGCCTTGCCCGCCAGCGCGCCGAGTGCATCCGCAAACGCTGCATAATCGTGCATCCGCACGCTGTTGCCCAGATGCGCGCGGACCGCGTCGGTCAGCTTGCCCGGCGCGACGAACAGATCGGCGGTGGCGTCGGCGTGGAGCAGCGCAAAGGCGAGGCCGACCGGCGTGCGATCAACATCAGCCCCGCGAATGTTGAACGTCCATGCGATGCTGTCGAGCGCGGTCATGACAGCCGCGTCGAGCTTGTTGGCCTTCAGCCACCCGGCGATGGCTTCGCGCTTTTCGACCGAACCTTGTCCGGCGTGCGCAGCGTCATGGACCGAAACGACGGCATCGCTGCGCGCCGGACGGTCGGTCCAGACGGCGTCGATCGGGTTGGTGTCGACCGCGACCAGTTCAGCGTCGATGGCGGCGAGGCGGGTGCGCACCGCGCTGACCCAATCGACGCTGTGCAGCCACGGGTCATAGCCGACCCGCGCGCCCGGCGCGGCATGGGCCACCAGCCACGCGCCGACGTTCGACCCCGGCACGC
>JBEGPL010000313.1:0-16516 GCA_041181445.1 Pseudomonadota bacterium | reverse complement strand
TCCATCGTCATGTCCATCGCGCCCTGACCGACGCCGACCAGTTCGGCCGCCGCCCCGGTGCGTCCCGCCGCGAGCAGCGCACCCAGCACCGCTTCGCCGCCGTCGACGTCGCCGATCACCGCATCGGCGTCGACCATCACGCCATCAAAAGCAACGTTGCTCGCGAGGCTGGAATCGACGAGTCGCCGCGGATCAGCGGTTACCCCGGCGCTGTCCCTTGGCACCGCGAACAAGGTGGTGCCGCCATCGGTCTTCGCCGCAACGATCAGCATGTCGGCGACATGGCCGTGGAGCACGAACGTCTTGGCACCATCGAGGCGGAAGCCGTTGCCGCTGCGCGTCGCGCGCGTCGCAATCCTGTCGGGGCGGTGCTTCACGCTTTCGTCGATCGCCAGCGCAACGATGGCCTCGCCCGCCGCAATGCCGGGGAGCCAGCGGGCGGCTTGCGTCCCGCCTGCTTTGGCCAGCGCCGCGACGGCGGCGACCGATGTCGCGAGGAAAGGCGACGGCGTCAGGTTGCGGCCGATTTCCTCCAGCACGATCCCGGCCTCGATATGGCCCATGCCCAGCCCGCCGTGCGCCTCTGGCACCAGCATGCCGGTGAAGCCCATGTCGGCGAACTGTTTCCACAGATCGCGCGAAAAGCCGGTCGCGTCGCCCGCGTCGCGCAGCGACCGCAGATGCGCAACCGGCGCGGCGTCGGCGATGAACGGCGCGGCGCTGTCCTTCAGCATCACCTGATCGTCATTATGATAAAGCGGCATGGTTCACGCTCCCGGCAGGTCGAGAATACGTTTGGCGATGACGTTGAGCATGACCTCGCTCGTCCCGCCCTCGATCGAATTGGCCTTGGTGCGCAACCAGCCGCGCGCGCGCGCGCCGCCCCGGGTTTCGGCGCTGTCCCATTCGAGCGCGCCCGACCCGCCGCCGGCCATCACCAATTCGTGGCGACGCTTGTTCAGTTCGGTCCCGACATATTTCATCATGTTCGAACTGGCGGGATGCGCCCGCCCGGTCTTCCACATGTCCATGAAGCGTTCGCCCATCGCGCGATAGGCAAAGACGTCGGTGTCGAACGCCGCCATTTCGGCACGCAGGATCGGGTCGTCGAGTTCGCCCGCCGCGTTGACGCCCAGCGATTTGGCAAACAGCGCACCGACGCTGATCATGTCGCCGCCCGCGCCGCCGCCCGAAATCATCTCGCGCTCATGCCCCAGCAGATATTTGGCGACGTCCCAGCCGCGATTGACCGTGCCGACAAACTGCGTCTTCGGCACCGCGACATTGTCGAAGAACGTCTCGCAGAACGGCGAATTGCCCGAAATCAGCTTGATCGGCTTGGTCGACACGCCGGGGCTGGCCATGTCGAACAGCATGAAGGTGATGCCCTGATATTTATTCGACTTGTCGGTGCGCACCAGGCAGAAAATCCAGTCCGATTTGTCGGCATAGCTGGTCCAGATTTTCTGGCCGTTGACGACCCAATGGTCGCCCGCGTCGGCACCGAAGGTGGCAAGGCTGACGAGGTCGCTGCCCGACCCCGGTTCGCTATAGCCCTGACACCAGCGGATTTCGCCGCGCGCGATTTGCGGCAGATAATGTTGTTTCTGTTCGTCGGTGCCGAATTGCAGCAGCGCCGGGCCGAGCATCCAGATGCCAAAGCTGTTCAGCGGTGATCGCGCCTTGATCCGCGCGCATTCGCTGCGCCAGATTTTCGCCTGTTCCGCCGTCATCCCCGCGCCGCCGCATGCGACCGGCCAGTCGGGCACGGTATAGCCCTTGGCCGCGCAGGCATCGAGCCACGCCTTTTGCGCGGGACTGGAAAAAACAAAGTTGCGCCCGCCCCAGCAAATATCATCCTCGTCCTTGGGCGGCGTGCGCATTTCGGCGGGGCAATTTTCCTCCAGCCAGGCGCGGATTTCGGCGCGGAAAGTTTCGATGTCGCTCATGTACGGCTCCTCTGCAGGGCGCGGAACCTAAGCCACAGCGGCTGCTTTACGCAAGCGTCAACTTGGCGCCGCCGCCGCTTGCGGCCTTGCCGTAACGTCGCCCGCGCCGCCGTTGACGCATCGGCGCCAGCGCCTAAGCTGACCGGCAAAACAGCTGTGGAGAGTGATGTATGAGATTCGCCGGAAGGACCGCCGTGATCACCGGCGCTGCATCGGGCATCGGGCGCGCGACGGTGCTGAAGCTGGCAAGCGAAGGCGCGCGTGTCTTTGCCGCCGACATCGACCAAGCCGGCGGCGCGGCGCTGGTGGCGCAGTCGAACGGCGACGTCCGCTTTCAGCGCTGCGACGTGATGCAGGTCGCCGACATTGCCGCGCTGATGGACCGCGCCGCCGCCGAGACCGGCGGCATCGACATCGTCTTTAACAATGCCGGGGCGGTCGGCGACCGCGCGCCGATCGACGAGATTTCGGCCGAGGGCTGGGACCAGGTGTTTCACCTGCTCGTCCGCTCGGTGGCGATGGGCATCCGTTATGCCGCGCCGCACATGAAGGGGCGATCCGGCGCATCGATCATCAACACCGCGAGCATCGCCGCCCTGTCGGCGGGATATTCGCCGACCGCCTATGCCGCTGCCAAGGCCGCCGTGCTCCAGCTGTCAAAGGTCGCGGCGACCGACCTTGCGCGCTATGGCATTCGCGTCAACGCGGTCTGCCCGGGGTTCATCCAGACCAACATCTTTACCTCGGCGGTTGAGCTGCCCGATGACAAGATCGCCGCCGCCAACGCCATGATCCGCGCCATCGCGGCGCAGTCGCAGCCGGTGGCGCGCGGCGGTGAACCCGAAGATATCGCCAATATGGTCGCCTATCTGGCCAGCAGCGACGCCGCGTTCATCACCGGCAGCCATTTTGTCGTCGACGGCGGCATCACCGCCGGCGCGCGGCACAGCTGGGACCCGAACACGCCGGGCCTGTTTGCCGCGCTGGGCGCGATCGAGGCCCAGACCGGGGCAGGTACGCAATGACACAATCCGGCGCGCCGTTGCCGCTTTCGCTCAACGCCATACACGGACTGGGCAGTGTGACCTATGGCGTGAAAGAGGCGGGGCTCACCACCTTTTTCATGATTTATTACAATCAGGTGCTGGGGTTCGACCCGCGCATTGTCAGCGCCGTGCTGGTCGGCGCGATGCTGGTCGAAGCCGTTGCCGACCCTGCAATCGGCCGTCTGTCCGACGCAACCCGGAGCCGCTTTGGCCGCCGCTTGCCCTGGCTCTATCTGTCGGCCGTACCGATGGCGATCGCTTGGGCATTGCTGTGGCTGCCTGAATCGATGATCCCGCACAATTTCTGGACGCTGCTGATCAACGTCATCGCGATCCGCCTGTTGGTTTCGGCGTGCGAAATTCCTTCGGTTTCCCTCGTCGCCGAATTGACGCGCGATTATGACGCGCGCACCACGCTGATGCGATTCCGTTTTCTGTTTGGCTGGCTCGGCGGGCTGATTACGACGGCGATGGCCTATCTTGTCTTCCTCCGCGCGCCGGACGGGTCGGACAATGGCATGCTCAACCCTGATGGCTATGCGGCGTTCGGCCTGTTCGGCGCCGTGCTGATCATTTCTTCGACGCTTGCTTCGGCGATTGGTCAGCACCGCCGGGTGATGGCGCTGCCGCCGCCGGCCGTCGTGGACCGCACCCACGGCGGCAACATGATCACCGACGTGATGACCGCGCTGCGCCACCCCGCCTTCCTGTCGCTGGCGCTCGGCACATTTTTCCTGATCGCCGGCTACGCCCTGTCGATTTCGGGCCTAAATTATGTACTGCTCTATGTCTGGCGTTTTTCCGATGCGCAGATCTCGGGTTTTCCGGTGGTGTTGGTGCTCGCCGTGCTCGCCGCCTTTCTGACCGTCAGCCCAGCGCACCGGCGGCTGGGCAAGCGCGACACGGCGATGCGGTTTGTCCTGTTTGGCGGCGCGATGGGCCTCGCGCCCTATCTTGCGCGCAATTTTGGGCTCTGGCCCGCACTGGGCAGCACCGGATCGATGCTGCTGCTGTTCCTGTTCATGGTGACGGCGCTGTTCGGCCAGATCGTCGCCAATATCTCGACATCGTCGATGGTCGCCGAAATCGTCGAAGCACATGAAGCCGAAACCGGCACGCGCGCCGAGGGCGTGTTTTTCGCGGGCTATTTCATGGTTCAAAAGCTGGGCAATGCCACCGGCATCATCATGGTCGGACAGATAATTGCGCTGGCGGGACTCGAAGAAAAGATCAGCCCCGACGCGCTGCCGCCGGGCACGGCGACCGCAATGGCCTGGGCTTTCGGCGGGGTGCTGAGCACGCTTGCCTGCCTGACGACATGGGGACTGCGCAACTATCCGATCACGCGCGACAACCATGCCGCGCGTATCGCCGCGCTTGCCGTAAGGGAAGACGGCGCATAGCCGGGCCATCGCGGTATCGTGCGCGCTTTGGGGTGGAAATCCGCCCCGCAATAGGCCACAGTTGACGCGAACGTAAACTAAGGCAATGGAGTCGCCGCGCTCGGGGGCGGGCGCTCCGGATTTGCGACTCGTGGGAGACAAGGCATGGATTTCGAACCAACCGACCGGCAGGTCTACTGGCGTGACCGGGTGCGCGACTTCATCGAGCGCAAGGTCCGCCCCGCCGTGCCCACCTATAAGGCACAGGACGCCGCTGGCGAGCGGTGGAAAGTCATTCAGGTGGTCGAGGATCTGAAGGCTGAGGCCAAAGCCGCCGGCATTTGGAACCTGTTCATGCCGCCGCGCAATGGTGGTCACCACCATGTCGAAGAAAGTTTCGAATTTGACGGCCCCGGCCTGACCAACCTTGAATATGCGCTGTGCGCCGAGGAAATGGGCCGCATCGGTTTTGCCAGCGAAGTGTTCAACTGCTCCGCCCCCGACACCGGCAATATGGAAGTGTTCCACCGGTACGGCACGCGCGCGCAAAAGGACCGTTATCTCGGCCCGCTGATGAACGGCGAAATCCGCTCGGCCTTCCTGATGACCGAACCGCAGGTCGCGTCATCCGACGCCACCAACATCGAAACGCGGATCACGCGCGACGGCGATGATTATGTCATCAACGGCCGCAAATGGTGGTCGTCGGGCGCGGGCGACCCGCGCTGCAAGGTCGCCATCGTGATGGGCAAGACCGACCTGGGGGCAAAGCGCCACCAACAGCAATCGATGCTGCTGATGCCGCTCGACGCGCCCGGCGTGAACATTCTGCGCCATTTGCCCGTGTTCGGCTATGACGACGCACCGCACGGCCATATGGAAATCGAGCTGAAGGACGTGCGCGTCAATGCCGAGGACGCTATGCTGCTGGGCGCAGGGCGCGGGTTCGAGATTGCACAGGGGCGGCTGGGGCCGGGCCGCATTCACCATTGCATGCGCACCATCGGCGTCGCCGAAGAAGCGCTGGCGAAAATGGCGCTGCGGCTGCAAACCCGCGTCGCATTCGGCAAGACCATCGCCGAACATAGCATCTGGGAACAACGGCTGGCGCGCGCGCGCATCGACATTGAAATGACCCGGCTGCTCTGCCTGAAAGCCGCCGACATGATGGACAAGGTCGGCAACAAGTCGGCCGCCGCCGAAATCGCGATGATCAAGGTGCAAGCCCCCAACATGGCGCTGAAAATCATCGACGATGCGATTCAGGCGCACGGCGGCGGCGGCGTGTCCGAAGATTTCGGGCTGGCACAGGCCTATGCGCATCAACGCACCCTGCGGCTGGCCGACGGCCCCGACGAGGTCCACGAACGCGCGATCGCGCGGATCGAGCTGGCCAAACATGCGCCAAAACCCGCGCCCGACGGCGGTTTTTCGTCGGGCGACATCGGGGCGACGCGGTGAAGGCAGCCGTTCTGACCGGCGCGGGCCAGCCGTTGGTGATCGAGACATTATCGATCGCCAAGCCCGGCCCGCACGAAGTGCTGATCCGCACCGCCGCATGCGGGCTGTGCCACAGCGACCTGCATTTCATCGAGGGGACATATCCGCACGCGATGCCATGCGTCCCCGGCCATGAAGCCGCCGGTATCGTCGAAGCGGTGGGCAGCGAAGTGCGCACGGTCAAGCCCGGCGACGCCGTGGTCACATGCCTGTCGGCCTTTTGCGGGCACTGCGAATTTTGCGTCACCGGGCGCATGTCGCTGTGCCTCGGCGGCGAGACGCGGCGCGCAGCGGGCAGCGAAGCGCGGCTGTGCCGCCCCGACGGCAGTCCTGTGGCGCAAATGCTCAACCTGTCAGCCTTTGCCGAACAGATGCTGATCCACGAACATGCGTGCGTGCGCATCGACCCGGCCATGCCACTCGACCGCGCGGCGGTGATCGGGTGCGCCGTCACCACCGGCGCGGGGACGATTTTCAACGCGTGCAAGGTGACGCCGGGCGAAACGGTCGCGGTTGTCGGCTGTGGCGGCGTCGGGCTGGCGACGATCAACGCAGCGAAAATTGCGGGCGCGGGGCGGATCATCGCCGCCGATCCGGTTCCCGAAAAGCGCGCGCTGGCGATAAAGCTGGGCGCGACCGACGCGGTGGACGCGCTGGCCGACGATGCCGCTGCGCAGATATTGGAACTGACCAAGGGCGGCGTCGACCATGCCATCGAAGCTGTCGGCCGCCCCGCGTCGGCGGCGCTGGCGGTGGCCACGCTGCGGCGCGGCGGCACCGCGACAATTTTGGGCATGATGCCGCTGGGCGAACGCGTCAGCCTGGGCGCGATGGACCTGTTGTCGGGCAAGAAATTGCAAGGCGCGTTCATGGGCGGCAACCGCTTCCCGGTCGATATCCCCCGGCTGGTCGATTTCTATCTGCGCGGGCTGCTCGACCTTGACAGCATTGTCGCCGAAACCATTCCGCTGAGCGCGGTCAACGACGGGTTCGACAAGATGAAGCGGGGCGATAGCGCGCGCAGCGTGATCGTGTTCGACCAATGAGCGCGGCCATCAACGCCGAGGAAGCCTTTGTCGGCACCGTCGCGCCCGAGGGTGCGGACCGGCTCGACGAAGCAAAGCTCGCGGCGTGGATGGCGGACAATGTCGCGGGTTATCGCGGCCCACTGCGGCTGACCAAATTCAAGGGCGGCCAGTCGAACCCGACCTATAAGATCGAGGCGGAGAGCGGGTCTTATGTCCTGCGCCGCAAACCGTTCGGCGTACTGCTCCCCAGCGCGCACGCAGTCGACCGCGAATATCGCGTGATCGCGGGGCTGCACCCCACCGGCTATCCGGTGGCAAAACCCTATGGCCTGTGCACCGACGACAATGTCATCGGGTCGATGTTCTATGTCATGGCGATGGTCGAGGGCCGGACGATCTGGGACGGGTCGATGCCGGGGTCCGACCCCGTCACCCGCCGCGCCACTTATGATGCGATGATCGACACACTCGCCGCACTGCACAACACCGATGTCGACGCAGCGGGCCTGTCCGAATATGGCAAGCCCGGCAATTATTTCGGGCGGCAGGTCGACCGCTGGACCAAACAATATAAGCTCGCCGAAACCGAGCATATGGACACTGTCGAGCGGCTGATCGCATGGTTGCCGGCGACTCTGCCGCAACAGACGCGCACCAGCGTGGTCCATGGTGATTACCGCATCGACAATATGATTTTCGACGCCGAAAAGCCCGTCGTGCGCGCGGTGCTCGACTGGGAACTCTCCACGCTGGGCGATCCGCTGGCCGACTTAACCTATGTCGCGATGGCGTGGGTCACCGACAATGGCGGGCGTTCGGGGGTCATGGACCTCGACCGCGCCGCGCTTGGCATCCCCGAGCTCGCCGACGTGGTCGCCCGCTATTGCGCCGCCACCGGCCGCGACAATGTGCCCGACATGAACTGGTATTTCGCCTATAATTTCTTTCGCCTGACCGGGATTATTCAGGGGATCAAGAAGCGCGTGATCGACGGCACCGCGACATCATCGCACGCCAAAACCATGTCCGAGCGCGTCCAGCCGCTGGCCGATGCGGCGTGGGCCTTTGCCGTCAAAGCCGGCGCGGCGTAGTGCCATGAGTCTGTTTGACATGTCCGGCGAGGTCGCCATCATCACCGGGTCATCGCGCGGCATCGGCAGGGCCATCGCCGAGGAAATGGCGGTGCACGGCGCAAAAGTGGTGATCAGCAGCCGTAAACAGGACGCGTGCTACGCCGTCGCCGCCGCGATCAACGCGCGCCACGGCGCGGGCACCGCCGTGGCGATTGCCGCCAATATCTCGGCAAAGGACTCGCTGCAAAATCTGGTCGACGAAACACGGCGCGCCTTTGGCAAGGTCACCGCATTGGTGTGCAACGCCGCATCGAACCCGCATTATGGTCCGCTCGCCGAAATATCGGACGAACAATTCGCCAAAATCCTGACCAACAATATCGTCGCCAACAATTGGCTGATTTCGATGGTCGTCCCCGAAATGATCGCGCGTGGCCGGGGATCGGTGACGATCATTTCGTCGATCGGCGGCATCCGCGCATCGACCACCATCGGCGCTTATTGCATCTCGAAAGCCGCCGATATGCAACTCGCGCGCAATCTGGCGCATGAATATGGGCCGTCGGGCGTCACCGTGAACTGTATCGCCCCGGGGCTGATCAAGACTGATTTCGCCAAAGCGCTGTGGGACAATCCCGACACGCTGAAGCGATCTACATCGACCGCCGCGCTGCGCCGGATCGGCGAACCTGACGAGATTGCCGGGGCCGCCGTTTTCCTGGCGTCGCGCGCGGGGGCGTTCACCACCGGCCAGACCATCGTCATCGATGGCGGCGTGACTTCGGGATAAGGGACAGCAATATGGCAGGCGCATTGGACGGCAAGGTCGCAATCATCACCGGCGCGGGCAGCGGTATCGGCCGCGCCAGTGCGCTGCGTTTCGCGGCGGAAGGCGCGCGGCTGGTGCTGGGCGACAAAAGCGCGGCGGTGCACGAAACCGCAACGATGGTCGTGGCGGCGGGCGGACTGGCGGTCGCCGTCGAAATGGATGCCGGGGTGGAGGCCGACGTCGCGGCCCTCGTCGCCTTGGCACAAAACACATATGGCGGGCTCGACGTCGCCTTTGCCAACGCCGGGATCATCGGCGACATGGGCGGCATTTTTGACTTTGACCCGGCGGCATGGGCGGAAACGCTGCGCGTCAACCTGATCGGCCCGGCGCTGATGGTCAAACATGCGGGCAAGGCGATGGTCGATCAAAACAGCGAACATCCGGCGCGCGGCGGTGCCATCGTGCTGACCGCAAGCGTCGCCGGGCTGAATTCGGGCGCCGGGCCGGGGGCTTACTCCGCGTCGAAAGCGGGCGTCATCAATCTGACCAAGACGGCGGCGCAGCAACTGACCACCAGCGGCGTGCGCGTCAACGCCATCTGTCCCGGGCTGACCGAAACCGGCATGACCAAGCCGACGTTCGATTATGCCAAGGACAAGGGCGTGACCCATAAATTGGGCCAGCTCAATCCGCTGAAGCGCGCGGCACAGGCCGACGAGCTCGCCAATGTCGCGCTGTTTCTGGCCAGCGATCAGGCGAGCTATGTCAACGGACAGGCAATTGCCGTCGACGGCGGGCTGACCAGTTCGCACCCGGTGACGCGCCAGTTGCTCGGTCAGACGTCGCATTAAGATGGCGCACGGTTTCAACAGCGCGCGGCTCGACCGTATCCCGGCTTTTGTCGCGGACAAATATGTCGGCCCCGGCAAGCTGCCGCACGCGGCGACACTTGTGTCACGCGGCGGCGAAGTGGCGCATCAATCGCTGGTCGGCGACGCACGCGCAGGCCAGCCGCTGGCCGAAGACACGCTTTTCCGCATCGCCAGCATGACCAAACCGGTAACCTGCGTCGCGCTGATGATGCTGGTCGAGGAAGGGTTGATCGCGCTGTCGCACCCGGTCGCCAAATATCTGCCCGAATTCGGCAAGACCGGCGTCTATGTCGCGGGCGGCGGCAACATCCCCTTTGTCACCCGCCCGCCAAGGTCGCCGATGCGCATTGTTGATCTGATGCGGCATACGTCCGGCCTGACCTATGGCTTTCAGGAACGATCCCCCGTCGATGCGGCATACCGGCGGACATGGGCGGGCGACTTTGCGCTGACGACGACCAGCGACGATTATATCGCGGCGCTGTCCGAAATCCCGCTGTTGTTCGACCCCGGCGCGCACTGGAATTATTCGGTCGCAACCGACGTGCTGGGCGTTATTGTCGAACGCATCACCGGCCAGTCGCTCGGCGACGTTTTCGCCGAACGCATTTTTGCCCCGCTCGGCATGGTCGACACCGGGTTCCATGTGGCCGCCGACAGGCTGCATCGGCTCGCCGACGCCTATGCCTATGACCCGGCGAAAAAAATGACATTGTTCGACGCCGGGGGCGACAGCCGCTGGGCCAATGCGGCGCGTTTCCAGTCGGGCGGCGGCGGGCTGGTGTCGACGCTGGCCGACTATCACGCCTTTTGCCGGATGCTGCTGAACGGCGGCAAACTGGGCAATGCGCGGATCGTGTCGCGCGCGGCGATGGCGATGATGACCGCCAACCATTTGCCCGGCGGCGGCGACCTCACCCGCCATTCGGTCGGGCTGTTTTCCGAAGCCGACAGCGCCGGCGGCGGCTATGGCCTGGGCTTTGGCGTGACGATTGACCCGGCGGCAACGTTGACACTGGGCAATGCCGGTGAGTTTTACTGGGGCGGGATGTTTTCGACGGGGTTCTTTGTCGATCCGGTCACCGACACGATCATCCTGTTCATGACGCAATTGATGCCGTCATCCACCTATGCCGTGCGGCGCGAGATCAAGACGATGGTCCACGCCGCGTTCGACGATTAGACATCAGCAAAAGGAACCTGTCTCATGACCGAAGCCATGCCCAACACCGTCACCATGGAACGCGACGGCGACGTCGCCGTCATCATCGTCAACAACCCGCCGGTCAACGCGCTCAGCTGGCACGTGCGGCAGGGGCTGACCGACCATTTCACCGCCGCCATCGCCGACGACAGCGTCAAGGCGATCGTGCTGCGCTGCGACGGCGCGACCTTTATCGCCGGGGCTGACATCAGCGAATTTGGCAGCGCGATGAAGGGGCCCGACCTCAACAGCACGTTCAACGCGATCGAGGCCGCGAACAAGCCCGTCGTCGCCGCGATCCACGGCACCGCGCTGGGCGGCGGGCTGGAAACCACATTGGTGTGCCATTACCGCGTCGCCGTGCCGTCGGCCAAGCTGGGCGTGCCCGAAGTCAAACTGGGCCTGCTGCCCGGTGCGGGCGGGACCCAGCGGTTGCCGCGCGTTGTCGGCGTCGAGGCGGCGGCGATGATGTGTTCGACCGGCGACCCGGTCCCCGCAGCAAAGGCGCACGAATTGGGGCTGGTCGACGCGCTGGCGGGCGAAGCGACGCTCGCCGCCGACGCGATCGCCTTTGCCCGCAGCAAGATCGCCGACGGTCCGCGCCCGACGCGCGACCGCGCGGTGTTTGGCGACGTCAGCGCGATTGAAGGGCTCAAGGCCGCCAACGCCCGCAAATGGAAGGGTTTTGACGCGCCCTATGCCAATCTCGCCTGTGTCGAAGCCGCGACGCGCCTGCCGTTTGAAGAGGGTCTGGCGTTCGAACGCACCGAATTCACCAAGCTGATGTTTGGCAGCCAGTCGGCGGCACAGCGCCACCTGTTCTTTGCCGAACGTCAGGCGGCGAAGATCGACGGCCTGCCCAAGGACACCCAGTTGCGCGACATCAAACATGTGGGCGTAATTGGCGCCGGCACGATGGGCGGCGGCATTTCGATGAACTTCCTGCAAAAGGGAATCCCCGTCACCATCGTCGAAACGGCGGCGGATGCGCTGGAACGCGGCGTCGGCGTGATCCGCAAAAATTACGACGCCAGTGCGGCCAAGGGTCGGTTCAAACCCGAACAGGTCGACCAAATGATGGGGATTTTGACCCCGTCGCTCGACCTGTCATCGCTCGCCGATTGCGACCTGATCATCGAGGCCGTCTATGAAAATATGGACGTCAAGAAAGAGATTTTCGCGAAATTGGACGCCATTGCCAAGCCGGGCGCGATCCTGGCGTCGAACACCAGTTACCTCGACGTCAACGAAATCGCGTCGGCAACCAAGCGCCCCGGCGACGTCGTCGGCATGCATTTCTTTTCGCCCGCCAATGTCATGAAATTGCTGGAGGTCGTGCGCGGCGACGCCACCGCGCTCGACGTGCTGGCGACGGCGATGGCCATCGGCAAGAAAATCGGCAAAGTCGCGGTGGTTGCGGGCGTGTGCCACGGCTTCATCGGCAACCGCATGCTCGCCCCGCGTCAGATCGAAGCGCAGAAATTGCTGCTGGAGGGCGCAAGTCCGGCCCAGATTGACAAGGTCCACACCGATTTCGGCATGCCGATGGGTCCGTTCCAGATGGGCGATCTGGCGGGCACCGACATCGGCTGGCACCGCGACCCGAACCGCATCGAAAGCATCCGCGACGCGCTGTGTGCCGAGGGCCGCTGGGGGCAAAAGAAACAGGCCGGATTTTATGACTATGACGACAAGCGCAACCCGAGCGAAAGCCCGCGCGTCGCCGAAATCATCGACGAATTCCGCGAAAAGGCCGGCATCACCAAGCGCGCGGTGAGCGATCAGGAAATCGTTGAGCGCACGCTCTATCCCATGGTCAACGAAGGCGCGCTGATATTGGCCGAAGGCAAGGCGCAGCGCGCGAGCGACATCGATGTCGTCTGGATATTCGGCTATGGCTGGCCCGTCTATCGTGGCGGACCGATGTTCTGGGCCGGGCTGGAAGGCACCGACAAGATTGCCGCCGCGCTGGAAAAACATGGTTTTGCGGTTGCGCCGCTGCTGGCCGAGAAAGCGGCGGCAAAGAGCGGATTCTGAGTCTGCGCCTGTCGCCCCTGCGCAGGCGCGGGCGACGGATAACAAGCTGCGGCCCGCCTGTTCCATTATGGGATGGGCGGGTCGTTCAATGTCAAAATCGGGCGATTTGTCACCGCGTGACCGCGCCAAACAGGGTTAATCCGCTGGTAAGATTTGCCCGTCCACCGCACCCCTTGGCGCATGGCAGGCACATTCTTCTTGGCAGCATTGATGAGCGCGGGCGCCCCGGCGGCTCCGGCCGCGGTCGACGCCCCCGCGCCGCGCGTCCAGACGACCGCCACCGCGCGCGCGCGCATCGTGAACCCGGTCACGCTGCGCCGCACCGGCGACCGGCTGATCATCAGCGCGCCCGGCACCGCCCCGCTGCCCGCCACCCACCGCGCGCCGCGCGCCGACCGGATCGACGCGGTCGACTTTTTCTAACTTGAGCCGGTCTGCTTTGTATGGGTTCAACTCTCATCCGTTCGTGGTGAGGAAAGACGGAGCGCAGCGCAGTCTTGTCTCGAACCACCATGCGCGGCCTCGCGGTATGTCGGTCCTTCGAGACGGGCTTTCAGCCTTCGGCTTCAATCCCTCCTCAGGACGAACGGGCATATGAGTGTGCGCCGGTCCGAAACGGAAAAGACTAGCCGCGCGCCAGCATCGGCCCCAACCCGCGCCCGCCAAACACATGCACATGCAGATGCGCGACTTCCTGGCCGCCGTCGCCGCCAATGTTGGCGAGCAGGCGGTACCCCGGCGCGGGCAGCCCCAGTTCGCGCGCGACATGGCCGACAGCGCGGACGAATCCACCGATTTCCGCATCCGACGCGCGCGCCGAAAAATCGTCCCAGCTGACATAAGCGCCCTTGGGAATCACCAGCACATGCACGGGCGCCTGCGGGTTGATGTCGTGAAAGGCCAGCGCCCATCGGTCGTCGTAGACGGTGCGGTTGGGAATTTCGCCGCGCAGGATGCGGGCAAAGATATTGCCGTCGTCATAAGGCTGAGTCGCGTCAATCGGCATGGTCAGTCCCCCCGCGCGGCTTTCTCGTCATGCCCCGACGTCCCCGCACGCCGGTCAAGCTCCGCCGCAACATCGGCCCAGCCCAACCCGCGTTCGGCGAGCAGCACCGTCAGGTGGAACGCCAGATCGGCAGCCTCGCCGACCAGCGCGGCATCGTCCTGCGTCAGCGCCGCGATCACCGTTTCGACGGCTTCCTCGCCCAATTTCTGTGCGATTGCGCTGCGGCCCTTGGCCGACAGGCTGGCAACATAACTCGCCGCACCGTCGCCGCCCGCCAGCCGCGCACGAACAATGGCTTCGAGCCGCATCAGCGCGGCGGCGGGATTAACATCACTCATCCCCCCGTCTCTATCCGATTGGCGGCAGAGCGAAAGCCTGTTTTCGCGGCGGGCACGGGAACAGCTGCGCCCGGTGGCGGTTTCACAGGTGGCGGCATCATGTTATGCTCGCCCCCCCAGCGACAAGGAACCTGCATCATGTTCAAAGAAGGCGACCATGACGTGTTGACGCCCGACGAAGCGCGCGGCGGCACGACCAACCACAATGTCCGCTATGTTCTGGCCTTTTCGCTGGGCGGCGCGATTTTGATCATGTCGGCGGCGTGGATCATCGCCGCGTCGACGCGCACCCCCGACGCGCCCGAACTCACCGGCACGACCACGCCCGAAGCATCGCGCGAGGCCGCGCCCGCGCCCTGACGCTGTGCCGACATCCGCGACCTGTTGACGCGGGCACCCCTTGACGCGGTGACCCGCGCCGCGCAGCATCGCCGCATGACCTGGTTCGACGACTGGCGCGCGCGTTCGCCCTATTATGACGCGACCCACGAAGCGCTGGCGATGAGCGTGCGGCGCTTTGTCGCGCGCGAGATTGCGCCGCATATCGACGCGTGGGAAGCGGCAGGCGAACTGCCGCGCGCGCTCCACAAAAAGGCCGCCGAAGCGGGCATCCTCGGCCTGCGCTATCCCGAAGAATATGGCGGACACAGCGACGGTTTCGACATTTTCCACGGGCTGGTCCAAAGCGAGGAACTGGCCGCCGTCGGCGCGGGCGGGCTGGGTGCGTCGCTGATGACGCACGGCATCGGCCTGCCCCCCATCCTCGCGCTGGGCAGCGACGACATGAAGCGCCGCGTCGCGCCGCCGGTGCTGGCGGGGGACAAGATCATTGCGCTGGGCATTACCGAAGCGTCGGGCGGGTCCGACGTTGCGGCCCTCAAAACGACAGCGAAACGGGATGGCGACACCTATGTTGTCAACGGCGGCAAGATGTTCATCACCAGCGGCATGCGCGCCGACTGGCTGACCTGCGCGGTGCGCACCGGCGGCCAAGACCCGAACAAAAGGGGCGCGGGCGGCATATCGCTATTGCTGATCGACATGGATGCGAAGGGGGTCAGCCGCACGCGGCTCGACAAGATGGGCTGGCGGTGCAGCGACACCGCCGCGATCCATTTCAGCGACGTGCGCGTGCCGTGCGAAAACCTGATCGGGGCCGAGAACAACGGCTTCATCGGCATCATGCGCAATTTCAACAGCGAACGGCTGGGCATGGCGATGGGCTGCTGCGCGCACGCCCGCGTGTGCCTGACCGAAGCCGCCGACTGGGCGCAGAACCGCGAAACGTTCGGCAAGAAACTGGTGGCGCACCAGTCAATCCGGATCAAACTGGCCGACATGGCGCGCCGTATCGACGCGACGCAGGCGTGGGTCGACCTGTGCGCATGGCAGGTGCAACAAGGGTGCGACCGCCCCGCCGACTTTGCGATGCTGAAGGTGCAAGCCACCCAAATGCTGGAGCATGTCGCGCGCGAAGCCGCGCAGATTTTGGGCGGCGCAGGCTATATCACCGGCAGCAAGGTCGAACGCATCTACCGCGAAGTCCGCGTGAATGCGATCGGCGGGGGGAGCGAGGAGATCATGCTCGATCTGGCGGGGCGGCAGTTGTTTGGGGGTGGGCGTTAGGTTCTTATATATTGCATCGCGTATCGCATCGCGATATAAAGCATCATGATCATCGGGTTTCGCCACAAGGGCTTGAAGCTGCTCTATGAGACGGGTTCGACCAAGGGCGTCAACGCGGCGCACAAGGCCAAACTGGACAGCATTTTGGCGGCGCTGGATGTCGCGGCGAAACCCGAAGAGCTCATGCTGCCGTCCTATCGCCTGCATCCGCTCAAAGGCAATTTGAAAGGCCATTGGGCGATCTGGGTCAACGGCAATTGGCGCGTGACATTTCGTTTCGTCGGCGCCGACACCGAATTGGTCGATTATCAGGATTATCATTGAGGACAAACGCCATGATGAAGAACCCGCCCCACCCCGGACTGATGCTCCGCGCCGATGTGCTGGAACCGCTGGGGCTGGGCGTGACGGAGGCGGCCCAGAAACTCGGAATGTCACGCGTCGCGCTGTCGCGCGTGGTCAACGGCCGCGCGGGGATCAGCCCCGACCTTGCAATCCGGCTGGAGCAAGCAGGGGTCAGCACCGCGCGCTTCTGGATGGGCCTGCAAAGCAATTATGATCTGGCGACCGCATTGGCGCACCGCCAGCCGCCGGTGCAGAAGTTGATGGCGGCGTGAGGGCGGGGCTTTGGGGGCGACTGGTGATTGTGTGCAAGCATTGACAACTAAATGTGTTCTATTTAT
>JBEGPL010000312.1:0-2666 GCA_041181445.1 Pseudomonadota bacterium | reverse complement strand
TCGATCCATATCGAAGAATTCGAAGTCACCGCGCGCGACACGCGTTTGGGGCCCGAAGACATCACCCGCGACATTCCGAACGTCGGTGAAGAAGCGCTGCGCAACCTCGACGAAGCCGGGATTGTCTAGATCGGTGCCGAAGTCGGCCCCGGCGACATTCTGGCGGGCAAGATCACGCCCAAGGGTGAAAGCCCGATGACGCCGGAAGAAAAGCTGCTCCGCGCCATTTTCGGCGAAAAGGCGAGCGATGTGCGCGACACGTCGCTGCGGCTGCCGCCGGGCGTGTCGGGCACCGTCGTCGAAGTGCGCGTGTTCAACCGTCACGGTATCGACAAGGACGAACGCGCAATCGCCATCGAACGCGAAGAAATCGAACGGTTGAAGCAGGACGCGGACGATGAACGCGCCATCCTCAACCGTGCGACCTTTGCCTCGTTGAAAGACCTGCTGATCGGCCAGATCGCCGCCGCCGCGCCCAAGGGCATCAAAAAGGGCGCTGCGATTGTCGACGACATGCTGCTCGACCTGGAACGCGGCGATTGGTGGAAATTCGCGGTCGCGGACGACAGGGTTCAGGCGAACCTGGAATCGGTGAAGATGCAATATGACGAGACCGTCAAGCGCGTCACCGAGAAGTTCGAGGATCGCGTCGAAAAGCTGCAACGCGGCGATGAACTTGCGCCCGGCGTGCTGAAATCGGTCAAGGTGTTCGTCGCGGTGAAGCGCAAGCTGCAATCGGGCGACAAAATGGCTGGCCGTCACGGCAACAAGGGCATCATCAGCCGCATCCTGCCGCGCGAAGACATGCCGTTCCTGGCCGATGGCACGCCGGTCGACGTCGTGCTGAACCCGCTGGGCGTGCCGAGCCGGATGAACGTCGGTCAGATTCTGGAAACGCATCTGGGCTGGGCCGCGCGCGGGCTGGGCCAGCAGATTCAGGAAGCGTTGGAGGAATGGCGCATTGCCAACCCCGACCCGCAGGCCGGTTCGCCGCCCGAAGCGGTGCGCGAAGTGCTGATCAAGGCCTATGGCGATGATTATGCCGCCGAGATCAACGCGCGGACGTCGGCCGAAGTGGTCGAGCTGGCCGACAATCTGAAACTGGGCATCCCCTTTGCCACGCCGGTGTTCGATGGCGCGCGCGAAGGCGACGTGTCCGACATGCTGACGCTGGCAGGCCTCGACCGTTCGGGTCAGGTCGACCTGTTCGACGGCCGCACCGGTGACCGTTTCGACCGCAAGGTGACAGTGGGATATATGTATATCCTGAAACTGCATCACTTGGTCGATGACAAGATCCACGCGCGCTCGATTGGCCCCTACAGCCTGGTCACCCAGCAACCGCTGGGCGGCAAAGCCCAGTTCGGTGGCCAGCGTTTCGGCGAAATGGAGGTCTGGGCACTGCAGGCCTATGGCGCTGCTTATACGTTGCAGGAAATGCTGACGGTCAAGTCGGACGATGTTGTCGGACGGACCAAGGTATACGAGGCGATCGTCAAGGGCGACGACACGTTTGAGGCGGGCATTCCGGAAAGCTTTAACGTGTTGGTCAAGGAAATGCGTTCGCTGGGTCTCAACGTCGAATTGTCGTCGAATGTCGACGAAGACGATGACGACACCCTCGCACAGGCCGCCGAATAGATCATTCCCCCCTCCCTTTCAGGGGAGGGGACGGGGGTGGGGAGCGTCAGCATCAAGCTGCGCCGACCGACAGCCCCCACCCCAACCCCTCCCCCAAAGGGGAGGGGCTTAAGGCAAGGAAATACAAGATGAACCAGATTACCAATTTCATGAACCCGGTGGCCAAAGCCGAAACGTTCGACATGATCAAGATCGGCATCGCCAGCCCGGAACGCATCCGCAGCTGGTCGTTCGGCGAAATCAAAAAGCCCGAAACCATCAACTATCGCACGTTCAAGCCCGAACGCGACGGTCTGTTTTGTGCGCGCATCTTTGGCCCGATCAAGGATTATGAATGCCTGTGCGGCAAGTATAAGCGCATGAAATATAAGGGCATTGTTTGCGAAAAATGCGGTGTAGAGGTCACGGTGACCAAGGTCCGCCGCGAACGTATGGGCCATATCGAACTGGCCGCGCCGGTCGCGCACATCTGGTTCCTGAAATCGCTGCCCTCGCGCATCGGCCTGTTGCTCGACATGCAGCTCAAGCAGCTCGAGCGCGTGCTCTATTTCGAGAATTACATCATCATGGAGCCGGGCCTGACCCCGCTCGAGAAGATGCAGCTGCTCACCGAAGACGAGCTGCTCGACGCACAGGATGAATATGGCGAAGACGGGTTCAGCGCCGGCATCGGCGCAGAGGCGATCCGCGTCCTGCTCGAACAGCTCGATCTCGAAGGCGAGAAGGAAATCCTGTTGCAGGATCTCGCCACCACCAAGTCCGAACTCAAGCCCAAGAAGATCATCAAGCGGCTGAAGGTTGTCGAGAGCTTCATCGAATCCGGTAATCGCCCCGAATGGATGATCCTGCAGGTCGTCCCCGTGATTCCGCCCGAACTGCGTCCGCTGGTGCCGCTCGACGGCGGTCGTTTTGCGACCTCGGATCTCAACGATCTCTATCGCCGCGTGATCAACCGCAACAATCGCCTCAAGCGCCTGATCGAACTGCGCGCGCCGGACATCATCGTCCGCAACGAAAAGCGCATG
>JBEGPL010000311.1:0-2651 GCA_041181445.1 Pseudomonadota bacterium | reverse complement strand
ATTCGCGGCCATCCCGCCGCCCATATTGCCCAGGCCGATGAAAGCGATTTTCATGTCACGTCCCCGTCCAAACTGCCGGCCGTTTCTCGATGAACGCCGCCATACCCTCGGCCTTGTCGTTGGTCGCGGTCAGCACCTGAAAAATGCGGCGCTCCATGACCAGCCCCTGATCGAGCGTGGTTTCAAACGCGGCATTGACCATTTCCTTGTTGGCGATGGCCGCAAGCGGCGGCATTGCGGCGATGGCGGCGGCGGTCTTCATCGCCTCGGCACGCAAATCGGCCAGCGGCACGACGCGCGCGACCAGTCCCGACCGTTCCGCCTCGGCGGCGTCCATCATCCGGCCGGTCAGGCACATTTCCATCGCCTTTGCCTTGCCGATCGCGCGGGTCAGCCGCTGTGACCCGCCCATCCCCGGCGCGACGCCCAGTTTGATTTCGGGCTGGCCGAACTTCGCGTTTTCGGACGCGATGATGAAGTCGGCCATCATCGCCAGCTCGCACCCGCCGCCCAGCGCAAAGCCGTTGACCGCCGCGATCCACGGTTTGCGGGTGGCGCGCACGATGTGGCTGGTCCATTTGGCGAAGAAATCACCGGCATAGAAAGCCGCCGCCGCCTTGTCGGCCATTTCCTTGATGTCGGCGCCCGCGGCAAAGGCCTTGTCACCCGCCCCGGTGATGACCGCACAGCGCTGACCGGGGTCGGCCTCAAAAGCCGCAAATGCCGCGATCAACTCGTCCAGCACAGCGCCGCTCAGCGCGTTGAGTGCCTGCGGCCGGTTCAAGGTGATCAGTGTGACCGCGCCCTCGGTTTCGGTGGTGATCGTTTCATACCCAGACATTTATTTCTCCTAAATCCTCCCCCAGCAAGCTGTGGGAGGATCACAGCGGCCTCCATTCGTCATCGACCGGCAACGGCGCAAAAATCGCGTCGATCAGCGCGTCGGTGACGCCCTCAACCGTTGGCGGGTCCCAGCGCGGCGCATTGTCCTTGTCGACGATCACCGCGCGCACCCCTTCGGCAAAGTCGGGCCGCGTGAGCACGCGCGACGCGATGCGATATTCCATGGCCATATTGGCGGCAAAATCGGCGCAGGCGAGGCTGTCAGCAAGCTGGCGCAGCGCGACCTTGCACGTTTGCGGTGATTTGGTGCGCAGCGTCGCCAGTTCGGTCGATTCCCAATTGCCGCCATCAGCGGACAGGCTGGCCATGATATCCTCCAGCCGGTCCGATGCGAAATGCCGCGCGATGCGCGCGGCGTTGGCGGCGATCCGCGCGGCGGGCGGCGGTTCCGCCAGCGCCGTCAGCACCGCATCAGGGGCCTCGCCCGCCGCGATCCGCGCCTTCGCATTGTCGAGCAAGTCGCTGGACAGATAATGGCTCGCCAGCCCGGCCCACAGGCATTCGGCGCCGTCGATGCGCGCGCCGGTCAGCGCCAGAAACGAACCGATGCGCCCTTTCAGCCGCGACAGATACCAGCCGCCGCCGACATCGGGGAACAGGCCGATGCCGGTTTCGGGCATCGCCAGCCGCGTCCGTTCGGTGGCGACGCGGTAGCGGGCGGGCTGCGATATGCCGACGCCGCCGCCCATGGTGATGCCGTCCATAAAGGCGACCACCGGCTTTGGGTAGGTGAACAGCAGATGGTTGAGCTGATATTCGTCGTGAAAGAATGTGCGCCCCGCTGCGCCGCCATCATGCAGCGCGCTGTTGCGCAAAAACGCGATGTCGCCGCCCGCGCAGAAACCCCGTCCGTCGGCATGATCGATCATCACGACCCGGACCGCCGCGTCATCGCGCCACGCCGTCAGCGCCGCCGTCATCGCATGGACCATGTCGCGCGTCAGCGCATGGATTGCGGCGGGACGGTTCAACCTGATTCGACCGGCGCAACCGTCGATGTCGGCGATAATCTCGATCGTCATCTGCGCGGCGGGCTCCTGACCGTTCGTCCCGGCACCACGGCCGAACCCGCCCCATGTGCCCGAACCCGCGCGCCATTGCAACGCGCGCCATGGCGCCGCACCATATTACAATATTTTACCATTCTCGCACTGGAAAGCAGAGGGGTTTTGGCTAAAGCAGCGGGCATCAGGCGGATGAATCGACCAACGCGCGGCGGGACGAAACCCCCAATGCGCGACTATCGGTCGGGGTCCCTCGGGTCGCCGGTCGGCAGGTTCGCCTGCCGACCAAAGGCCGCCGCCGCCGCTCCCTTTCGGTTGTCATCATCGCCCGATTGCCCGATGCGCGCGCACGATGTATGCCGGTCCTATTATCCGAAAGGTGGAAAAACGTGCGAGGGCAAAGCCGCCGTCAGCTGCGAAACATCGCCGGGGCCCTTGCATTGACGGGCGCGATCCTGACGTTGAGCGCGTGCGCCATTTGGCCCGGGACCAGCCGGCAGCCGCCATCGGCGCCAACCCCGGTGATGCTGCCCGGCGCGCCGCAGTCGCCCGCCGCCGTGCACGCGGCGGAGGCGGCGGTGCGGGGCGCGCTTGCCCGACATGGCTATCGCCTGGCCGACGACGCCGCGATCCAGGCCGACGTCAGCTTGGCCCGCCGGAACAACGATGTCGGATATCAGGAACCGGCCGGCGGCGCAGTCGCCGCGCCCGGCGATGACCGCATCGACCTGTGCCGCGACCAGA
>JBEGPL010000310.1:0-5550 GCA_041181445.1 Pseudomonadota bacterium | reverse complement strand
CGCGGTTGAGCGTGTAAAAATGGAACTGACGCACGCCGCCCGCATAGAGACGGCGGCATTGTTCGGCGGCGGTGGTGGCGGCGACCAATTGCCGCGCGGCGGGCAGATCGTCCAGCCCCTCGAACAGCCGCGCCATCCAGTCGGGCACCGCCGTCCCGGTCATGCCCGACATGCGCTGAACCGCGGCAAAGTTGGACACCGGCATGATGCCGGGGACGATTTCAGCGTCGATCCCTGCGGCGGCAATCGCGTCGCGAAAGCGGAAGAAGGTTTCGGGTTCAAAGAAAAATTGGGTAATCGCGCGGCTTGCCCCGGCGTCCAGCTTGCGCTTCAGAAAATCAATGTCGCTGATCGCCGACTGCGCCTCGGGATGGGTTTCGGGATAGGCGCTGACCGATATCTCAAACGGGTGAAGCCGCCGCAGCCCCTCGACCAGTTCAGCGGCGCTGGCATAGCCGTCGGGGTGTGGTTCAAATGTGCCGCCAAGTGTCGGCGGATCACCGCGCAGCGCGACGATGTGGCGCACACCGGCGTCCCAGTAACTTTGCGCGACGTCGGCAATTTCCGCCTTGCTCGCCGCGACGCAGGTCAGGTGCGCCGCCGCCGGGACCGATGTTTCGCGCACGATGCGCGCCACCGTATTGTGCGTGCGTTCGCGTGTCGATCCGCCCGCGCCATAGGTGACCGACACAAAGCGCGGCGCCAGCGGTGCCAGCGTCTGGATCGACGCCCACAGCGTGTCCTCCATCTTTTCCGTTTTGGGCGGGAAAAATTCGAAACTAATGGCAATGTCGCCGGCGACATCGGCGAACATCGGCGACGCCAGCGCGCGGCGGGCATCCTCCATCTGTCTGAGCGAGGGAGTCATGCGGCTTTGCTCCTGTTCGGGTCGGCGGCGCCGGACCCCAATGTTTCACCTGTTTCGCCCGACCGGCGACGGCCCAGCCAGATTTTGACCGTCAGGTCGTCGGCAGCCAGCGTCTGCACCGCTTCGGAAATCAGCCCGCGCGAGGCAAACCAACCGCGAATTTGTGCATCCGAAAAGCCCAGCCGCGCGTGCGCCGCCGCGCTGCGCAATTCTTCATGGTCGTGCGGCGCAAAATCGACGATCAGCAAATGGCCGCCGCCGCGCAGCACCCGCGCTGCTTCGGCAATGACCCGGTCGGGGTCCTGTGCGAAATGCAGCACTTGGTGCATGACAACCGTATCGACGCTGTTATCCGCCAGCGGCAGTGCATAAAAATCGCCCTGCACCAGTTCGACGGGCAGCCGCATTTCGGCCAGCTTGCCGCGCGCGATGCGCAACATTTCCGGGCTGCGGTCGAGCGCGGTGATCTTGCGCGCGGTGCCGCCGAAAATCTCCGCCATCCGGCCCGTGCCCGTGCCGATATCCAGTAAATGGCCGAGCCGGCGATTGTGCATCAACCGCAGCATCGCCGATTCGACGTCGGCTTCGTCGGCGTGACGCGACCGGATGGCGTCCCATTCGGACGCATGCTGCGCAAAATAGCGCGCCGCCGCCGCCATCCGCTCCTCGCGCACCGCCGCCAGCCGCCGCTTGTCGTGGGCGATTGCGGCGCGTTCGCGTTCGGACAGGCTGTGACTGTCGGCCAGCGCAACCAGCGCCGCCGCCGTACCCTGATCCGCCAATCGCAAAAAGACCCAGCTGCCTTCCTTGCGCCGGTCAACCAGCCCCGCCTCGATCAGGATGCGCACGTGGCGCGACACACGCGGCTGGCTTTGTTCCAGCACGACGGCGAGTTCACCCACCGCCAGTTCAAGTTGGCGCAGGAGGGCGATGATTCGCAATCGGGTCGGGTCCCCAAGTGCACGGAAGAGATCGAGCAAGTCGGCCATGAAAACATGATATAAAGAAAACTTTATATCTGGTCAACCACAAGCGCGCCAAGAAAACCTTGGCTTGTTAACCAAGGCTTCAGAATTGCGACGAATTTATGTCGTCCCCATCAATAACCCCATTGCACGACAAAAGGCGACTCGCTAGCAGTCTCGGCGGTCCGGAGCACGGGCGCGCGGATATGGTTCCGTTCGTTTCGCCGGACATTTTTCCTGACTGAGAGGGGTGTACCCATATGAAGAAGTCGATCACTTTGTCGCTGGTCCTTGCCGCCTCGCTCGGCCTCGCCGCTTGCGCTGAAAAGGCCGCTGACGACGCCGCTGCCGGTGCCGAAGACGCCGCAACCGAAACGATGGATGCCGCTGCTGACGGTGCGATGAACGCCGCCGAAGGCGCAACCGACGCCGCCGCTGCTGGTGCTGCCAATGTTGTCGAAGGCGCCGCTGACGCCGCTGGTGAAGTCGCCGACAAGGCTGGCGAAGCTGCCGACGCGGCCAAGGAAGCAACCGACGCCGCCAAGGGCGCGATGGAAGAAGCCAAGAAGTAATCTTTTGGCGACTTTTGCCTGAAAAACCGAAAGGGGCTGTGGGCGCGCCGGTCGCGTTTGCAGCCCTTTTCTTTTGCACCGCGCGGCCAACTTTGCCGTGCTGCTACCGGAGACAAATCGATGCGTAAGATCATGATTGCAACACTCGCCGCCACAGCCGCATTCGGGCTGTCGGCTTGTTCGGAAAAGGCGCAGGACGCCGCTGGCGAAGCCGCAAACGCCGTGGCCGATGACGCGGGCGCAGCCGCCGACGCCGCCGGCAACGCGGTCGAAGGCGCCGCCGAAGCAACCGCCGACGCCGCTGGCAATGCCGTCGATGCCGCGGGCGAAACCGCCGCCGCCGCTGGCGATGCCGCCAAGGACGGCGCAGCCAAGGCGCTCGACGCCACCGGCGACGCCGCCAAGGCCGCTGCGGACGAAGTCAAGAAATAACCCAGATTCGGTGTCTTGAAGCGCCGGGTAGGAAGGGGTCACAGGATTCGTCCTGTGGCCCCTTTTTCTTTTGCCGTGCGCGCCCTATTACCCGCGCATGATGCGAACCTTGCTCTCCCTGTTCCTCATCCTTTCGCTGGCCGCGTGCAGCCGGACCGACAATGAACCGGGCGAAGGCGGCGTCACCGTTGCCGAAGCCAAGGCGCTCGACGCCGCTGCCGAAAAGCTGGAGGCGCGCGATGCCGCCGCCGAAACAGCGCCGGGTTCGACCAGTTCGGGCGAAGAAGAATGAGCGTGCCGCCAGTCAATTCGCCTGTCACCCTCGTCTTTCCGATCTTTCCACAGATTACCCAGCTTGATTTCATGGGGCCGTTGCAATTCCTGTCGCGCCTGCCCGGCGCGGTGATCCATGTCGCCGCGGCGACGTTGGCTCCGGTGCCGACTGACTGCGGTGTCGCCATTGTCCCCACGGTCCGCTTTACCGATTGCCCGCAGGCCGACATTTTGTGCGTCCCCGGCGGGCACGGCGTGACGACGGCGCTTGGCGACGGCGCAACGGTGCCGTTCATCGCAGCCCAGGCGGCGGACGCGCGCTGGGTGACGAGCGTGTGCACCGGCGCCTTTCTGCTTGGTGCCGCCGGGCTGCTGACCGGCAAGCGCGCGACGTGCCACTGGGCTTATACGCACCTGTTGCCCCACGTCGGTGCGGTCCATGCGCCGGGCCGGGTGGTCGAGGACGGGCGTGTCATCACCGCAGGCGGGGTCACGTCAGGCATCGATTTCGCGCTGACGCTGATCGCGCGCGAGGCGGGTGATGCGGTCGCGCGGATGATCCAGCTCGCATTGGAATATGACCCCGCCCCGCCGTTCGCGGGCGGCCACCCCGACCGCGTTGCGCCCGCGATGGTCGATACGCTGAAGGCGCGCGTTTACACCGACGCAGCGGCACGGATGGAAATGGCGCTGACCTCGCTGTAACCGCCGGACAAGAAAAAGGGCCGGAAGCGCATGCCCCGACCCTTTTCTGTTTCCGACCGGATGGCCGAACAGCGTGGATTTAGAAATCCATGCCGCCCATGCCGCCCATGCCGCCGCCGCCCATCGGCATGGCCGGCTTGTCTTCGGGCATTTCCGAAATCGCGGCTTCGGTCGTGATCAGCAGACCGGCAACCGATGCAGCGTCCTGGAGCGCGGTGCGCACGACCTTGGTCGGGTCGATCACACCGGCGGTCACCAGATTTTCGTAAACGTCGGTTGCCGCGTTAAAGCCCTGCGTTTCGTCGCCGACACGCAGCAGATTGCCCGCAACCACCGCGCCGTCATGGCCCGCGTTCGACGCGATCTGACGGATCGGCGCTTCGATCGCCTTGCGGATGATGTCGATGCCGCGCGTCTGATCGTCGTTGGCACCCTTCATGCCGGCCAGCGCCTTGATGGCATAAAGCAATGCCGTGCCGCCGCCGGGGACGATGCCTTCTTCGACAGCTGCGCGCGTGGCGTGCAGCGCGTCGTCGACGCGGTCCTTGCGTTCCTTCACTTCGACTTCCGACGCGCCGCCGACCTTGATCACGGCCACCCCGCCGGCGAGTTTCGCCAGACGTTCCTGCAGCTTTTCCTTGTCATAGTCGCTGGTCGTTGTTTCGATCTGGGCGCGGATCTGTTCGACGCGGGCCTTGATCGCGTCGCCGTCACCGGCGCCGTCAACAATCGTGGTGTTATCCTTGTCGATGGTGACGCGCTTGGCCTGGCCCAGCATGCCCAGCGTGACCGTTTCGAGCTTGATGCCCAGGTCTTCGCTGATCATTTCGCCCTTGGTCAGGATCGCGATGTCCTGCAACATTGCCTTGCGACGATCGCCAAAGCCGGGGGCCTTGACGGCCGCGACCTTGAGCCCGCCGCGCAGACGGTTGACGACCAACGTCGCCAGCGCTTCGCCTTCGATGTCTTCGGCGATGATCAGCAGCGGACGGCCCGACTGCACAACCGCTTCCAGAATCGGCAGCATCGATTGCAGGTTCGACAGCTTCTTTTCAAAAATCAGGATGTACGGATCGGCCAGTTCGACCAGCATCTTTTCCGCATTGGTGATGAAGTAAGGCGACAGGTAACCGCGGTCGAACTGCATGCCTTCGACGACGTCGAGTTCAAAATCGAGGCCCTTGGCTTCTTCGACGGTGATCACGCCTTCCTTGCCGACCTTTTCCATCGCTTCGGCAATTTTTTCGCCGACGACGGTATCGCCGTTGGCCGAAATGATGCCGACCTGCGCGATTTCAGCGGTGCCGCTGACCGGCTTTGACCGCTTGACGAGATCGGCAACGACGGCGGTAACCGCCAGGTCGATGCCGCGCTTCAGGTCCATCGGGTTCATGCCGGCGGCGACTGATTTCATGCCTTCGCGAACAATTGACTGTGCCAGAACGGTCGCGGTGGTGGTGCCGTCACCGGCCATGTCGTTGGTCTTCGACGCGACTTCGCGCAGCATCTGTGCACCCATATTTTCGAACTTGTCTTTCAGTTCGATTTCCTTGGCGACGGTGACGCCGTCCTTGGTGATGCGCGGTGCGCCAAAGCTTTTGTCGATGACGACGTTGCGGCCCTTGGGACCCAGCGTGACCTTGACCGCATCGGCCAGCTTGTCGACGCCGGCGAGAAGCTTGGCCCTGGCACTGCCTGAGTATTCAATAATCTTTGCCATCTATGGATTCTCCTG